>CALARM010000597.1 GCA_937888925.1 uncultured Synergistia bacterium
TTTCAATGAGCAGAAACGGTTCTTACTGGTATTCCACAAAAGATACTGCGGCAGCAGTCATGGCTCTTACAGGTTATATAAAGAACACTAAAGAGATGAATCCTGATTTTACTGCCAGTGTATATCTTAACGGTACAAAGATGGATACTGTTAAATTTACCAAAGAAGATGTCGGAAAAGAAGGTAAAAAGATAGAAATACCTTTTGACCGGGGCCTTCTTGACGGAGAAAATAAGATTCGTTTTGAAATGACCGGTAAAGGCCTTCTCTATTATGCGGCATATATGAAATACTATACGGAAGAAGAGAATGTAAAATCATTAAATTCAGGTTTTAAGATTACAAGAACTTATTATCTCTTGAAGGCCGGTGCAAAAGATCCTGATAAAGAGAAAATAAAACTGGGCAGTAACGGTAACATAGAAGTAAAAAGCCAGGATATAATCCTTGTTGAGCTTGATATAACAGGAGCTTCCAACTATGAATATATAATGATAGAAGACCCGAAACCTGCAGGATGCGAGTTCGATGAAAAGCAGAGGGAGAATTATACTGACTGGAATTACTGGTATGCCCATAAAGAATTGAGGGATGAGAAGATTGCTTATTTCTGCACCTATTACAGTGCAGGAACCAGAAAGGTAACCTACAGATTAAGGGCAGAAACACCGGGGACATTCCATGTAATGCCTGCCAGGGCATCTGCCATGTACAGTCCCGAAATAGGCGGAAACAGCGATGAAGTGATAATGAAGATTATAGATAGTGAATTACCTTCCCATAAAGGTGAAAGTTTTCTGTCTCATTGAAAATACTTGTTTCTATATTTGCAGGAGATAGAGGTCTCATCTCCACAGGCTTTAATTTCCTGCATTCCAAGGTATAATAATTGTTAGAGGATAGGCCGGTATAAAGATACGTGCTGCCTTTATATCCCTGCCCTCTAACAATTTCCATTTATCACAATGATATTTTCTATCTTCTAATTCAAAATAAGCTGCATATGAGAAATATCCTGTAATCTTTGTCATGTTCTCCATATCGTTATAATACCAGTTTTTTTATTTCTTTTCCCGTATACGTCACTTTTATGGCAGAGGAATAATATACTTGGGATTAGGAAGGGAAAATAAAAAAGACTTTAACAGGATATATTTTAGAATTTATAGAATTTTAAATATTAGGATTCGTTATTTTATAGAGGAAAATTGAAATGATTTCCATATTTTTATCCTGGATTGGGATTAATGATCTGGATTATATTACAAAAGTAAATACAGGAGTGGGGCCTCTTATTGCATTATTTCAATCGGATTATTCTCGAGATCTGGATGAAATTCATCTTCTCTATAATCAATATAGAAAAGATGATGCAGAAAGATATATTAATTATTTAAAAGAACATTATGATAAAAAGTTTGTATTTCATGAATGTGATCTGGAAAACCCTACTGATTATACAGGTATATATAAAATTGTAAGAACTATTCTGAATGAAATTGAGAATAATTATACTTCTGATATAAGATGGCATTTTCATACAAGTCCGGGAACAAGTCAGATGTCTTCAATATGGCTTTTACTCGGCAAAACAAAATATCCTGCCATTTTATATCAATCACATATTGACAGAGAAACAAAAGAACAACATGTCAGAGTAGTAGAAATTCCATTTAATATTGAACTTGAATTTATACCTGATCTGAAGAAAAAATCTGATAAAAAACTCGTAGATAGCTGGGGAAATATTCCTGAATATACTTCTATTATTCATCAAAGTAAAATTATGAGTAATTTACTTGATAAAGCCTATAGAATAGCCCTTTATGATGTTCCAGTTTTGATGCTCGGTGAAACAGGTACGGGTAAGGAACTTTTTGCAAAAGCTATTCATAAATCCTCTTCTCGAGCTTCTAAAAAGATGTTAACTTTAAATTGTGCTGCTCTCCAGGAAACAACAGTTAATGCAACACTATTCGGATGGTCAAAAGGCGCATGGACAGGATCTATAGGAACTGGCAAAGGTTTATTTCAAGAATGTGATGGTGGAACTTTATTTTTAGATGAAGTAGGAGATTTAAGCCCGGAAATTCAAACAAAACTTCTCAGAGCTATACAGGAGGGAGAAGTTCAGCGAGTTGGAGACGGAAAAATAACTAGAGTTGATGTAAGAGTTATTGCAGCAACAAATAAAAATTTAATGAATATGGTAATCGAAGGAACTTTTCGGGAAGATTTGTTTCACAGGTTAAACGTAGGTTTCCTTAAATTACCTCCTCTTAGAGAAAGAACAGAAGATATATCCTTAATTTCAGAACACTTCTTAAAAGAAATAAATGAGAAGTTTGCAATAAATCAACTTTTATATAAACATAAAAGTTTTTCTTTAGGAACAAAAAAAATTATGTGTAATTATTCCTGGCCGGGAAACATCAGAGAATTGTATCATACTATAGAAAGAGCCTGTATCTGGACTGATGAAGAAATTATTGATGAAGAGAATTTTAAATCTTCTATTACTATTCTTCATGGAAATGATAATATAGGAGAGATGCGATTAACCAATCCAGTTGATCTGGAAAAATTAGTTGGAGAATTAAAGAAAAAATATATAAAAAAAGCTCTGGAAGTAACTAATAATAATAAATCCCAGACAGCGAGATTACTTGGCTATAAAAGTTATCAGTCCCTGACTTATGATCTTGAAAAACTTCAAATTTCTATTGATTGAAAAGAGCGGTTTTTATAAGTTTGGATGGCTATAGAGTAAAGAATCCTTTATGGAGAATTATGAAAAAATATAAATTAAAAAAACTTGTTAAATCAGAAGCAAAAAAAGAATATAAAATCAAATATGAACTTGAGCTTAATTCAGCTCAACTTAAAACAGTGGAAACACTGAAAGGTCCCCTTCTTGTTATTGCCGGTGCCGGCACAGGTAAAACAAGGACCTTGATCTATCGTGTGGCAAGGCTTGTGGAAGAGGGAATAAATCCGGAAAATATTCTTCTTCTTACTTTTACCAGAAAAGCTTCTCAGGAAATGCTTAAAAGGGCTTCTCAGATTTTAGATAATAGATGCGGAAAGATAGCAGGGGGTACCTTCCATTCTTTTGGAAATCTTATTTTAAGAAAATATGCTCAACTTATTGGTTTTAACAATAAATTCACCATACTTGACAGGAGTGATTCGGAAGATGTTATTAATATTATAAGGACAAATCTTGGTTATAACAAAAAGGAGGTCAGATTTCCAAAGAAAAATACTATATTGAATATTATCAGTAAAGCCATAAATAAGAGCTCCTCTATAGAAGAAATTCTTGAACAGGAATATCCTCACTTTACAGACAATATAATAGATATTGAAAAAATAAAAGAAGAATATGTAAAATATAAAAAAGTGCGCTCTATTATGGATTATGATGACCTTCTTATTTATTTAAAACTCCTTCTGGAAGAGCATAACACGGTAAAGAGCAGGTTGTCGAATTTTTATAAATACATAATGGTAGATGAATATCAGGATACAAATAAATTACAGGCTGATATTGTATCACTTCTTGCGTCTGAACATAAGAATATCATGGTAGTTGGAGATGACAGCCAGAGCATTTATTCTTTTAGAGGAGCTAATTTTAAAAATATAATAGATTTTCCTTCATTATTTCCCGATACAAAAGTCATAACTATAGAAGAAAATTACAGAAGCACCCAGCCTGTACTGGATCTGACAAATGAAATAATCAAATATGGTAGAGAAAAATACCCTAAAAAACTCTTTACCAGAAGAGAAGGAGAGGAAAAACCTGTTTATATTGAAACAGAGAGTGAAAATTACCAGTCTCAATTCATCGTTCAGAAAATACTGGAACTACGGGAAGAAGGAGTCCCTCTGGATGATATAGCCGTTCTCTTTCGTTCCGCCTGGCATTCAAATGATCTGGAGATAGAGCTTACATCCCATAATATACCTTTTATTAAATACGGAGGCTTTAAATTTATTGAGACGGCTCATGTTAAAGATATACTTGCCCATTTAAAAATATCTGTCAATCCAATGGATACAATAAGCTGGTTTCGAGTATTGTTATTAATTCCCAAAATAGGGCCTAAAACAGCAGAGAATATTACAGGTGAAGTTGTCGATAATAAAAAAGGTATAGAATTTTTAAAAGAACACAGACACAATAAAAAGAAGTATGAAAGTGGAATAAAAGAGTTATATACAATTCTCCAGGTTTTAATAAATAAAAAAATTCCTCTGGAAGATAAAGTAAAATCCCTGCTTGATTATTATATTCCTGTTTTGAAAATTAAGTATGACGACTATAATAAGAGGTTTAATGACCTGGATTCTCTTTCAAAGATTATAGGAAGATATGATGACCTGGAAAAATTTCTTGTAGATATAACACTCGATCCTGCAGAACTGAGCCACGTTGATACAGAACCTTCAGAAAAGGACAGGGAAGAAAGATTAATTTTATCTACTATTCATTCTGCCAAAGGACTTGAATGGAACAGTGTTTTTGTAATATTTCTGGTTGACGGCTTTTTCCCTTCTGCCTATTCTCTGGAGTCGGAAGAACAGGTTGAGGAAGAAAGAAGGCTTCTGTATGTGGCAACAACGAGAGCAAAAGAAAATTTATATCTTATAAAACCGGGTCTGGAAGGGAGCAGCAATTATTTTTCAAGTTATTGTGGATTTTCTAAAATTTCCAGATTTCTGGAAGAAGGAGATATTCTGGAAAAATATGTTGAGAAATGGATTTTAGAAGATGAGGAATAAAAGTTGTATGGTAAAAAATTTTGTGTAATAATAAAATTTTTTATGTTTTTGGCTCTGTGATTTATAAGAGAGTTATCTATAAAACTAAATAAAAAATATAGAAGAAGTGTTATAAAGTCTTATAAATAGTAGATATATATGAAAGGTTAATAATGTTTTTCTTCAAAATAATTACTACTGGCATTTTAATTGCTTTTAATATAAGTAGATAATTAAATTTGGAAGGATGTTTTCTATGGAAAAGATTAATAAATTAAACTCAGAAGAATTATCGCAACATTTCTGGTATCTTTCAAGTATATTCAGGGGTACTATGAGTTCTGAACAGGCATCTATATATATATTAAGTCTTATTTTTTTGAAAAGACTTTGTGACAATTCACCAAAAATATTTAATATGTCTCTAAATGAAGATTGGAAAAATTTAGTTCAACTTGCAGTCAGTAATAATAATTCAGGTTTAGAAGAAAATTTAATTAGAGTATTTTATCTATTAGATAAAGGCAATAATTTATTAGATGGTATTTCTGGCTATTTAAACTTTCGTGGTCTTGGTGCTGAAATAAAACATGCAATAATTTATCTGGATAAGTTTTATTTTACCTTTAGCTCTGAAATTATTGGGATGGCGTTCAGCTATTTTATTAATGAAAGTTTTTCTAATTATAGAACAGGTTTTGATATTACCCCGCCAGCTTTAGTAAAACTCATTGTTAAATTAATCTCTCCTAAAAAAGGAGAAAAATTATATGATCCTGCTATAGGTACAGGAAGTTTTTTTGTAGAAGCTTCAAATTATATTGGAGTGAATCCTGATGATCCTGAGGAGATTACTTTTTATGGTCAGGAAATAAATCCGGGAGCGTATTCTATTTGTAAGATGAATTTAATAATGAATGGTATATATAATTTTAATATTTCTTCTGGAGATGTAATCTCTACGCCTTGTCATATAAAAGATGGTTATTTGATGCAATTTGATAAAATTCTCTCTCATATACCTTTTAATCTACAAATAAGAAATAAGTTGTTAGACGACAGGTATAATCGGTTCAGATATGGTATTCCACCTGCAGGCAGAGGTGATTTTGCCTTTATTCAACATATAATTTCGAGTTGTAAAAGAGATGGTCTGGCTGCTATTATTACTTCTCCATCTATAATGTTTTCCAATACTAAATCGGAAAAATTTATAAAAGAACAAATTATTAAAGAAGATTTGCTTGATGGAATCATATTTCTACCTGCCAAGATTTTATATTCTACTCAAATAAGTCCTGTTATATTAATACTCAGTAAAAATAAACCGGAGAAAAGAAAGAATAAGATAATTTTTATAGATTTAAGAGAGAGTTTTGTCAAATACTCTCGTAACAAAAATATGTTGAGTGAAGAGATAATAGAACAAATAGTTGAAAAATACAGGGAATATAAAGAGGAAAAGAATTTTTCGAGAATTGTTACACTTTCTGAAATAGAAGAAAACGATTATAGTCTTGATGCCACAAAATATTCTGATTTTCTTGTAGATTTTAAAACGGATCTTTCTGCTGAAAGTAAACGCCTGAAAGATGTGGCAGAGTGTATTAGAGGACAATATTTAAATAACACTCCTGAAGATAAAAATGGTATGCCTTATATAAAAATTTCTGAACTTAAGGAAGATATTTTATCTACAAATCTGGTTACTAATGTTATGGACAAAAGAAAAGTGTTAAATAATAAATCTATTTTATCAAGAAAGGCTATTATAATTGCGCTTGTTGGGAATAAATTAAAACCTACAATTTTTGATCCTGAACAAAGTGATATGAAAGAAATAATTCTCTCTAATAATACACTGGCTATAATTCCCGATGATAAATTGATAGATACAGATTATCTTTATTATCGTTTGTATAGCCCGGAAGTCTTAAAGCAATTTGAGTTAATTCAAAATGGTGTTATGAGAAATATTCATCAGAAAGGTATTGAAAATATTATTATAGTTGTGCCATCTTTTAAAGCTCAAAAGCAATATATAAGAGATATGAAATCTTCTCTTCTGGAAATAGAAAAATTACGGCATAAAGAGAGAATTTTAACTCTAGAAGCAAGGGATAGTTCTGTTGAGTCAGAAAAGTCTCTTTTTAGTATTATATCTCATAATATGAGACCAGAATTAAATGAAATGCAAATGAGATTATTTATATTGGAAAAATATCTTAGAGAGAAAGAGCTTATGGAAGATTTTTGTAGAAAAGATATGAAATTAGAGGAACTTGTTCATAACTTGAATAGAAATCTTTCTAATGCCCAGAATATTTTAAATAAAACCAGAGAAATTATAGAATTAACTATAAATGATTGTGATTTTGAAAGAATTAATCTCTCAATATTTTTTAAAGAACTCAATAAGAATTTTTCTGAACATTCAGGAGGTAGATATTCTGTAAAATTCAAATCTCCCAGAATCTTTTTAAAATTACATAAATTTTCTTTTGAACAATTATTTGCCAGGTTAATAGAAAATGCTGAAATACATGGATTTGATTTTACTAATGAAGATAGAAAATATAAAATAGATATCTCCGCAGAAGAGAATACATCTGTTGGTACAGTTGAGATTATATATAAAAATAATGGGAAGCCCTTTTTACTTTCCAAAGAAAACTATATAACCCCATTGAAAAAAGGAATAGAAAGTAAAGGAAGTGGTCTTGGAGGATATGTTGTTTACAGAGTTGTAAAAGCTCACGGAGGAGATTTGAATATAATTTCTGCTGACGAAGGCATGGAATTGCATATTACTATTCCTAAAATAGGAGATGAATATGAAGAATAATTTAAAAGTTTTATTTGTTGATGATAATAAGGAATATGGTAAATTATTAAAAATTACCGCTGAAGAATATGATATAGATTTAGAGTGTAAGACTAACTTAGAAGAGATGATTAACTATCTTTCTATTAATAAATTTAATATTGGAGGAATAATTTTGGATATAAAGTGCAAAAAAACTCCTAACTCACCGGAAGATGAAAGTTTTATTGGCGCTGCTCTGACTTTTTTACAGGCAAATGAGGAACTTAAGTATATTCCAAGAGTTATATTAACAGGAGATAAGAACGGTTATTTTAAATCTGTGGGTAAAATTTTTTCTGATGAGACTTTATTCCATAAAGATTTTCAGGAATTTGACAAATTATTTACGTGTTTAAAGGAAAAAGCTGAACATCTTGCTTCTTTAAAGTTAAGAGATACATATAAAGATATATTTAATATATTTGAGAAAGACTATTTAGACATTGAAATAGAAAACCATGTTTTTATTTTATTAAATAATAAAGATAAGAATGAATTAACGGAAATAATAAAAAATCTGGGTTTAATAAGGACAATTCAGGAAAAAATTTTACAAACGTTAAATAAAAAAGATAAAAATGTATTACCGAATAATTGTTTTAAACTTAATAAAGATCTCAAATTTTGGGATGCTCATAAACATTTGTCTGGTAATAAAACAAAAGATAATAATTATAAACCTAAAACAATATCATATTATTCTGGTATTATAGAAACTTTTTCTGAAACTATTTATAAAGTCTCAAGTGATAATGGAGCTCATTCACCATATGAAAATCCTGATTATTATCCTACAAAATACACAGTTCAAAGCCTTACTTTCGCTTTAATGGATCTTTTGAAGTGGTTTGAGGCCAGGATGGATAATATAACCAATAGTTAAATGGAGGAAAAAATGTCGAAAATAACTCTTTCTCAGTTAGAGCAATACTTATGGGATGCGGCAAATATTCTCAGAGGCCCGGTTGATGCATCGGATTTTAAAACCTATATATTTCCAATGTTATTCTTCAAAAGAATTTCAGACGTATATGATGAAGAATATCAGGAAGCACTGATTGAATCAGAGGGAGATATAGAATATGCTTCTTTCTCGGAAAATCATCGTTTTCAAATTCCTGAAGGATGCCACTGGCGTGATGTAAGAGAACAGACAGTCAATGTGGGTCAGTCTCTTACCGGAGCTTTAAGAAAAATAGAAAAAGCAAATCCAGATAACCTTTACGGCATCTTCGGCGATGCTCAATGGACAAATAAAGAAAGGTTTCCTGACAGCCTTCTTCTTAAACTTATAGAACATTTTTCTATGTATAATCTTTTCAATTCCAATGTAGAACCTGATATAGCAGGTCAGGCCTATGAATATTTGATAAAGAAATTTGCAGATCTTTCAAATAAAAAAGCCGGAGAATTTTATACTCCCAGAAGTGTAGTCAGACTTATGACTATGATTTTAAATCCTGATGAAAAAGACACTATCTATGACCCTGCCTGCGGTACAGGAGGTATGTTGCTTGAAGCTGTCAATCAGGTTAAAGAAAAGGGAGGAGACATAAGGACTATGAAACTCTACGGACAGGAGAAAAATCTTACTACTTCTGCCATTGCCCGTATGAACCTTATTCTCCATGGCCTGGAAGATTTTAATATAGTAAGAAAAGATACTCTCAGAGAGCCGGCTTTTTTTGAAGGAGATAAACCTGCAATCTTTGATTGTGTGATAGCAAATCCTCCTTTCTCTCTGAAAAACTGGGGATATGAACTGTGGCAGAATGATCCCTACGGCAGAAATTTTGCCGGTCTTCCACCTAAAACAAATGGCGATTATGCCTGGGTTCAGCATATGATTTCTTCCATAGCAAAACCTGACGGAAGAATGGCTGTTGTTCTGCCTCATGGTGTGCTTTTCCGTATGGGAACAGAAGGTACTATAAGAGAAAAAATACTGGAAAGAGATCTTCTGGAAGCTGTTATCGGTCTTGCGCCCAATCTTTTTTACGGAACAGGACTTGCTGCCTGTATTCTGATTTTCAGAAATAAAAAGCCTTTTCATAAAAAACATAAAGTTCTTTTTATAGATTCTTCCGGCATATATCAGAAAGGAAGAGACCAGAACAGTCTTCTGGATGAACATATACAGAAGATATATAGCTTATATAAAGATTATAAAGATGTGTATGGTTTTTCAAAAACAGCTACTCTTGAAGAAATAAAAGAGCATGACTGTAACCTGAACATTCCTCTCTATGTGGAACCTGTAATAGAAGAAGAGGAAATTTCCCTGGAAGAAGCCTTTGCAGATTTCAAAAAATCTGTCGAAGAAAGTTTTCTTGCAGAGGAAAAATTGAAATCTCTTCTTGTAAAGGAGGGACTTATGTAATGAGTATTTCTCAGAAGGAACTTGAGTCTTATCTCTGGGGTGCGGCAGAACTTCTCCGGGGTAATATGGATGCCGGCGAGTACAAGCAATTCATCTTCCCTGTACTTTTTTATAAGAGAATCTGTGATGTTTATGATGAAGAATATGAAAAAGCACTGGAAGAATCAGATGGTGATATAGAATATGCAAAATTCAGAGAAAACCATCGTTTTCAGATACCGGAAGGATTTCACTGGAATGATGTGAGAGAGATAACCAAGGACGTTGGATATTCTTTACAGAAGGCAATGAGAGAGATTGAGAAAGCAAATCCTGATGTTTTATACGGTATTTTCGGTGATGCCCAGTGGACAAACAAAGAGCGTCTTTCTGATGAAACCCTGAGAGATCTGATAGAGCATTTTTCTTCTGTCAGATTGACTCTGGAAGAAGTTCCACAGGATAAACTCGGAGAGTCCTATGAGTATTTAATCAAGAAATTTGCCGATGACAGCGGTCATACTGCTGCAGAATTTTATACAAACAGAACTCTGGTAAAGTTAATGACTTTAATTATGGATCCTCAGCCGGAAGAATCTGTTTACGACCCCACCTGCGGTTCAGGAGGTATGCTTCTTGCCTGTGCCTTACAACTGAAAGAACAGGATAAGGAATACAGAAGTCTTAAATTATACGGCCAGGAAATAAATCTTATTACTTCCTCTATAGCCCGTATGAATCTATTTCTTCATGGTATTGAAGATTTTGAAATCGCAAGAAGAGATACCCTTGCAAAGCCGGCTTTTATTGAGAATGACAGATTAATGCAGTTCAATGTAATCCTTGCAAATCCTCCATATTCGATTAATAAATGGAACAGAGAACTATGGACAAATGACCCATGGGGAAGAAATATTTATGGGGTTCCACCACAGGGAAGAGCAGATTATGCTTTCTTTCAGCATATTATAAAGAGTATGGATCCAGATATGGGAAGATGTGCAATACTTTTTCCTCATGGCGTATTATTCAGGGATGAAGAGCAAAAGATGAGAGAAAAGCTTGTAGAAGATGATGTAATTGATTGTATTCTGGGGCTTGGGCCGAATCTTTTTTATAATTCTCCGATGGAGGCCTGTGTGATATTCTGTAATATGAATAAAGAGAAAAAGAAGAAAAGGCGAATACTATTCATTAATGCAGTAAATGAAATAACAAGAGAAAAAGCACAGAGTTTTCTAAAAGATGAACATATACAGAAAATATATAAGGCTTATAAGGAATATAAGGACATTGAAGATTTTACAAAAGTTGTTTCTATTGATGACATTAAAAAGAATGACTCTAATTTGAGTATAAATCTATATGTGAGGCCGAAATCGGAAAGATCTGAAGTTGAAGACTTACCACTTGAGGAAGTTATTTCAGACTGGCTGAAAAGTTCGAAAGAGCTTAAGGAATCTGTGAATGATCTGTTTAAAATTTTAAAGGAAGTTGGTCTGTAATGGATATAAAAGATCTTGGAATAGCGAACTACAGAAGTTTTGATTCTGAAGGAGTATTGATTGAAGATTTAGGGCGTATTAATGTTTTTGTTGGGAAAAATAATTCTGGGAAATCGAATGTTTTGAGATATTTAAAGTCAATCTCTGAAAAGATACATTACCTCTCTGATGATAGAAACTTTACAGAACTAAATTTTAGGCATGTATCAGAAGATAGTTATCAGAAAAAAGATAGTTATCCAGAATTAATTATTAAAACATATGCAAAAAATATATACGAAGCATCAAAGAAAAGAAAATATGACTCTCCGCAATTTGAAAATTTTTGGAATAAAGATGACGTATTAACTTTCAAAATCAATTTCTTTAAATCGGAAACTTTTTTTATTAAAAGTCCAATTGAAGATTTAAATGAAGAAAAACTGTCAAATATAAAAGAATTATTTTCTGATATACCAACAGCAAAAAGAATATTACGTTTGATCTTAATAGAATATTTGAAAAGGTTTACTAATTTAATATATATACCTTCTTTCAGAGAAATAATTCAGCACCCAATAGAGATTAACGTAGATAATAATCTTATAAGCGATATACAAAACGAAATATATGAAAAAGAAAAATTAGAAAAATTAAACAAATTAGGAAATAACATTTATTCTGTAGATATTTTGATTAGATATTTATTAAAAGAAGGTTTTGAGAAAGAAGAAATTATAAAAGTTTTGGAACATGCCGAAAATTTTATTGTAGAAGATCGGAAGAGCACACGTCTGAACTCCAGTCACGAGTGGATATCTC
>CALARM010000598.1 GCA_937888925.1 uncultured Synergistia bacterium
TTTTTGTTTTCTGGAGTTATCTCGGTCTTGCCTGTGCTCCTCTCAATCGCCTTACAGTAACATACACTGACCTCCGGAAAGGTTTGATCTCGGCAGAGAGAATAGTGGAACTACTGGATGTACCGGGTGAAGCAGGGGACAGTAAAGTTTTGAAAGATCTTCCTCCCATAAATGGTAATGTGGAATTTAAAGATATTTATTTTAAATATAATGAACAGGAGGAAGTGCTGAAAAATATCAATCTTTCAGTTCAACCAGGTAATCTGGTGGCTCTTGTAGGCCCAAGCGGTTCAGGGAAAAGTACCTTTATAAATCTTCTTATGAGGTTTTATAATCCCATTTCCGGTAAGATTTTCATAGATGGTTATGATATAACGGATTATAATCTTTACTCTTTAAGAAAACAGATAGGTGTTGTACCGCAGGACAGTATTTTATTTAACGGAACTATTTACGAAAATATTGCTTATGGAAGACTTGGGGCTACTTCCGGGGAAATTGAAGAAGCTGCTCTTATGGCAAATGCTCATGACTTTATTGTTTCTTTTCCCGATGGTTATAATACCGTCGTAGGTGAAAGAGGGGTAAAACTATCAGGAGGTCAGAGACAGAGGATTGCCATTGCAAGGGTTATACTCAGAAATCCGAGGATATTAATACTTGATGAAGCCACTTCATCTCTTGACAGTGAATCGGAAAGTCTCATACAGGAAGCTCTTGCCAAATTAATGAAAGGCAGAACCTGTTTTGTAATAGCTCACAGACTCTCTACTATTTATAATGCAGATAAAATAGTCGTTATAGAAGACGGGGAAATCAAAGAAACAGGAACACATGAAGAATTAATAAAGCAAAACGGCATATATGCCAGATTATGCTGGATACAGTTTCAGGCATCAGGAGTCCTTAAATGAAAAGAGCACTCGTTATACTTGCCCATGGCGGTATAGGTGATGTTATCCTTGCCACTCCTGTTCTTAAATCCCTCAAAGAAGAATTATCTTTAGAATTTCTTGCCATGGTCATAAGCCCTTATGCAGAGGATATATTGAGTGAAAATCCTTATGTAGATGAGATTATATTGGATAAAGATCCCTGTAATGATAAAAAGAGGGCTCCATTTTTTTATCTCCTTAATAAAATAAAATCTTATAATTTTGATATTGTCCTTGTGCTCTGGAGTACTGCCAGATTTGCCTGGATGGTTTACCTTTCCGGAATTCCTGTAAGAGTGGGCCAGGATTTTCGCCTTCTTTACAGTTTTCTTTATACAAAAAAGGTTCGTCTCAGAACTGTGCTGGAAGATAGAGAAAGCCACTGGGTCGACTGTCTTATGGATTTTGCCAGAGAAGCAGGGGCAGGTATGACAGAGCCTGAACTGTGCCTCCCTGTAAATAAATTTTTCAGAGACGAAATTTCGGATTTACTGGGAAGTAATGGCATATACGAAAAAGATTTACTTGCAGGGTTTCACCCCGGAAGGGGCCTTTCACTGTCTGACTGGCCTTGTGAAAATTTTGCCGCCATTGCCGATGCCATACAGAGAGAAACAGGGGCAAAACTGGTTATTACAGGAGGAAAGAATGAAAGAGAATTTGTTTCCACGATAGAAGCTTCAATGAAAATAAAAGCTTTAAATATGGCAGGTAAATTGTCACTTAAAGAATTGATTGCTCTTATAAAAAGGTGTAATGTGTTTATTTCTATGGACAGTGGCCCCATGCATATAGCTGCTGCCTGTAAAACTCCTACTGTAGCTATTTTTGCTCTGAAAAGCGATTTGCCTCCCAGATGGAAACCATATAAATGTGATCATATTATAGTTAGAAAAGATACTTCATGTAATCAGAAATGTATAAAAGAAAAGTGTAAAAAATTTACCTGTCTGGCGGAACTTACCGGAGAGGATATAGTTAATCCTGTGAGAATTCTTTTGAAAAAAGTGAGTAGTGAGGGGTGAAGAGTGAAGAGTGAAGGGTGAATATACGTGATTAATAAAAATAACTGTTAACTGATAACTGAACACTGGTCACTGGTCACTGGTCACTGATTTAGCCTATGGATAGACAAACTTTAGAAAAACAATATGAATTATGGCTCACAGAAAGTGAGAAAACTTTAAATATTCCGGAACCTTTCCTGAAGCTCGACAGAGGTAATTCGGAAATTTCTTCTGTTGAAAAAATGATAGATGAAATCAGAAGAAATACTGTAAGAAAGAGATACGGGAAAATAGTTTCTTCCAGTTCTTCTATGCCGATGGTTTCTGTTATTATGCCCACATATAACAGAAAGGATTTCATAGCAGAAAGTGTCGGGAGTGTTTTAAATCAGACTTTTAAAGATTTTTCAATTCTCGTTATAAATGACGGAGGAAATGTCGACGTAGAAGATATTCTGAGGGATTTTCACGATGATCGGATAGAATATTTTAAAATTCCTCATAAAGGACTTTCGGGGGCACTCAATACTGGTCTGTGGGCTTCAGGCAGTAAATATATATCTTATCTTGATGATGATGACTTTTATTATCCTGACCATCTTGAAACACTGGTTACTTTCCTGGAAAAAGAGAATCTGGATGTAGCTTACAGTGATACTTGCTGTGTAAGGCAGGAAAAAAGGGATGGACTATATGTTACCACATCGAAGGAAATATATTCCAGAGATGTTGTACCATCAATGTTTTTAGTGAGAAATCATATTCTTGCACCTTTAGCTCTGATGCACAGAAGAGATTGCCTGAAGGCTACAGGTTATTTTAACGAAAAACTTCCTGTTGTTATGGACTGGGAATTATGGGCTCATATGGCACAGAAGTTTAAATTTTCCCATGTAAAGCATGTTACAGGCGAATACAGGGTCAGAACCGATAAAACCAATATATCTTCCAACAGATTGAAAATGAAGGTTTATTCTGATATGGTACGTAAATACCTTATGGATAAATATATTCTCAATAAACTTGACGACTTTATGAAACAGGAAAATTACGCTGAAACTGCAGAACTTTTGCGCATATATATCGGGGAATATCCCTTCCACGTTAAAATTCATTTTATTCAGGCCCTCTGCCATTTCAGAGCACGTAATTTTTATTCTGCCTTTAAATCCTGTAACAGAGGGATAAATTATTTTATGCAGCCCTTTCTGGATGAGA
>CALARM010000599.1 GCA_937888925.1 uncultured Synergistia bacterium
TCTTCACTTTCTACCAGCATGGTTTCTGTTCGTTTTCTTTCAAGTGCATTGGCAAAAATATCTGCCATCATTCTGATCAGTGTTATGTTATATTTAGGCCATGAATGAGACTGGCGGACAGAATCGAAACCCAGAAATCCTATCAATCTGTTCTGCAGTCTGATTGGCACCACAAGGACTGACTTGATTGATTGTACTTCCAGAAGCTCCTTCTCTAACGATGCTTCAGGCGGCATGTCTGCAACTCTCTGTATGTCAATTACTTCATTTGCTCTGAGTCTGGCCATCCACCAGGGAATAGCACCGGACGGTACAGACTGGAGGTTACATTTCTGCGGTTCAATGCCATCTGCACACCATTCGTGGGTGTTACTCATACTTATCTCTGTTTCCTTGTCAAATAGAAAAACATAGCATCGATCAACTGATCCGAATTCGCCGATCTGACTGATGGCCTGCTGAATTCCGTCATCTACTGCATCAGGAGCAATGGTGATGAAAGAATTTGAGATTGACAGGATTATTTGCAGGAGTCTTTCATTATCCTGCAGTTTTTGCTCTGCCTCCTTGCGCTTTGTAATATCCGTATGGGTTCCGAACATCATTATCGGCCTGCCATCATCTGTGCGCGTGATTACCTGTCCCCTGTCATGAACCCAGACCCAACGCCCGTCTTTATGTTTCATACGACATTCGCAGTCATAATATTTCAGTTCCCCTGAAAAATGACGTTCCAGCAGTTCCTTTGATTTTTTCATGTCCTCCGGGTGTGCCAGGTTTTCCCATGTTTTTATACTTACCGGCCTGAGTTCATCCAGTGTATAGCCGGCTATCTGTGCCCATCTTTTATTGAAGAGAGTTTCACCTGTCTGCACATTCCACTCCCATGTTCCGATATTGGTACCCTTTATAATACTTTTCATTCGCCATTGCTCATCAGCAAGCAGTTCCTCAGTATGTTTACTTTCTGTAATATCGTTTCCGAAACAAATAATATATTCAATTTCTTTTCTATTTTTATTGAATTTTGGTGCTTTGGTGATTGCAATAAGACGTTTTTCTCCCTTTGAGTTATAGAGCCATTCTTTCGAATAAACAGTACTTCTGCTCTCAAATACTTCTCTGTTTGACTGTTTGCATGTTATGGCAATATCTCCGGGAAGAAATTCTTCAAGTTTCTTGAATTCCATATCTTCCTTTTTCAAGCCAAGAAATTCTGCATGATGGAGATTGACACGGCCATAAGTCTCTATATCTGTAAGGAACCACATCTGTACAGGTACAGTATCTATCATCATCAACAGTTCATCTATTAATATATTCAGTTTCTGTATCTCTGTGATGTCCATAGTTTTTCTTCCTTTTCGTTATCCGGGCTGCCATGTGTCATCTGCCATTATTACTCCGGTGATTTAAAGATTATTTAATGAATTCTGCTTTTTACAGAAGAAACATTCTATTATATTTAATATAATTCCTTTTCTTATATGAAAAACTCCAAAATATTTCACGTTCTTTCTTCATAATTTTTTACACGGATACTACTGTTTTTGTGAATTAAAAACAATATAAAAAAGATTTGAGAATTGTCGGGTTACAGGAAAAAGCCCGGCATTTTTGTTTTATTGACATATCTGTCACAAACTATTACAGATTATTACAAAATTTAATAAATATGCTGTATCTGTAATATTTTCATAACACTTTTTATTTAAAATATAATCACTCTTCAGCAGGTTGAAATTATAGAAATTCTTATGTCTCAGAGTTTACCGGTGCCGTATTAAGGAGCTTGATGACCGGAAAACCATAGCCTGAAATCTGAAAGGTCAGGAAAGGAGGTGAAGGTTATTTATAGTTAATTTCATAACTTATCAGAAATTAATTACCGGTAACGATTGTTTGGCGGAAGGATTATTTCTGAGCTGTTATGAGCGGGACTATAGTTATAATAACAGGAGGTTTTTTTATGAAGTTTAGAATTTCTCCATTCATTTTGTTGTTTATCCTTGGTATATTTCTTTCCCCTTTTATCAGTCCGATGGAAGGAGATATATGCCGGTACGGTGAACCGGGTATATTACTGGCTCAAAGTAGTTCCCCTCCTCCAGGTTGTCCGGGTGAACCGCCCGGCGGTTACGGAAAGATTGCTCCGCCCAATTCAAGTGACAGTTCTTCGAATAATTCGAATAATAACATGGGTATGCCTCCATCCGACCCGAATGGCGGCAGTATGCCTCCTCCTCCATCTGACCCGAATGGCGGCAGTATGCCTCCTCCTCCGTCTGACCCGAATGGCAATGGTATGCGTTCCCCGTCTTCTGACCCAAACGGTCAATCAAGTCAGAATGGTCAGTCCAATCAGACCAATCCATTTAATTATAACAACAATTCTAATCAGACCAATCCATTTAATTATAATAGCACTACTAACAAGACTCAGTAATGTAATCGGTCAGGCTATGGTGATGACAGAAGCTGATTTACAAAGAAATTAAATAATACTTCACCTGGAAGGTGATTTAACTGGCATTATTAAAAAGGCTCATTCACAGGATGAGCCTTTTTTTTGAACATCGGCTGACTCCTGAAGACCCTTTCCCGGCAGCCCTGGAGGATTCAATAACTGCTTATAATGGCTCCTCAATCAGGGTGTTTCATCATCACATATTATAGAGGCAGATTATGTCTTGCCACTCTGCTGGGATTGAAAGAACATAATATTCCCTTCCCTGCTGCTGCCGTAGTGTAACGGCAAGTTTTCAGTCATATTTTTGCATTAACTGGTATTGGAGATTGCCTTATGGCTATGAAAGAATATGAGAAATCGGTAGAATTTTATGAAAAATCAATAGATCTCTATATCCTTTTTCAGGCAGGTGTAAGGAGTTTACCTTATAAAAATGCTTTTAGTAAACCATGTATTTCTGATTATACTGATGTGTTAAAGAAAAAAGGAAATTGTTTGTTTAATCTAAAAAGATACAAGGAAGCCAGGAAATGCTATGAAAAAGCCATGAAACTGGATTCTACACGTAAAGATATTAAAGAAGCTATAGAAAAATGTAACGGGTAACGTTCTACTTATTTAGACCGACTTGTACGGTATAATAATAAGTCCTCGAATTCATAGGATAATATATAAAAATATATAATTTTA
>CALARM010000600.1 GCA_937888925.1 uncultured Synergistia bacterium
GCAGACTCTCTATATAACATTCTTACACTTTCTTCCGAAAGGGTTAACATTTTCATTACTTCACCTGAACAGATGAAATCAATTGTTTTGTCCGATATAATTCCCCCTGTTCCGGACGGAGTTATACCGAGCCATAATTTATTCCCGTAAATTTTATGATTGTTAAAATTCAATCTGATTAATGTGTTTTTCATATTTTCAGGGAAGTATACAGCCGGTGTAATCCTGGTGCCTCCAGGAGCGGTTTCTGCCTGTCCTATCATGTCTGTTTCAAATAATCCGGTAACTGATGGTATATAAATGTCATCTTCAAGAGTCATAGTTATTTTCCCTGAAGCCTCTTTTTTCATGGACATAGCCAGTTCATCTCTGAGAAATTGCTGAAAAGAAGAGTTTGGATCATCATCATATTCCAGAAAATTAATAACAGAATAATAATTATAGAAATTTCTGTTTACACAGTTGGGGTCACTGACAGGAGGATTATAATAGAAATCACCGTAATTATTAATAAAATTATCATAAGAATTTTCTTTGAAAGAAGCTATGCCGAATTTATACCCGGTGCCAGAGCCGGTGCCGGTACCACTACCGGATGTATGAACCTTCGGATCGTCTGAGGTTGATCCTGATGAGGAATGGGGTATACAGTATCCCTCATTGGGCTCATCCCAGGGATCGTCAGGATTATCATATGGGTTGTAGGGAGGGCAGTTGGGATCATTGGGATCCCATCGAGCATTTGGATCTGATGGATTATACCAGTATTTACGTCCATTCGGATCATCTGAATTATAGGGGTTTTTTGAATCATATTCAAAATAGCCTGCAAGATAAAATGTATCTGCAGGGAGGTAATGGCATGTGCTTTTTCTATCTTCTATTATTTTTGTTATATTTATTACGGGTATCCTTACCGGGAGGGTTCCTTCTTTATACATAACGTCATCGTTGACATTTATAAGTTCTACGGAAGAACTTGAGGAAAGAAAACCTTCTGATAAATCTAACAGGGAATCTGTTACAGACAATGTTGCATTTGAATGAATTCTTACAGGTGACGGTTCTGTTTCATTGCCGGTAAAATTAATGGGAGGTTTTGTGTTTCCTCCTGAAATACATATATTTCCTCCTGAATATACAGGACATGGATATTCATCATCTCGTGTAAAAACGGCTCGTAAATAAACCTTCTGTTTTTCTGTGCCATTTTCTCTATAAATGCCTTTACAGATTATTTCCGCTGAGTATGGAGGTATTGTTCCGATTTGAGTATTTCCTTCCAGGTTATTACCTGAATGATGTTCACCCGGATTAAAAATTATGGTACATTCCTGCTTATTTCCCAGGTCTATTACTATATCGGATGTCATATGGTTGCCCCAGGATATATCGTTGCTCAATTTATATCTGGCATATTCTATCCCTGCTTCTGCCGCTTCTGCCGCAAGTACTCTGTCTTCGGATTTTCCCAGGATATTCAATGTCTGTGTGGCTATAAATAACATGGAAGTTGTCATAATCATAAGAAGAACCATAAGCATAAGTATTGAAATAATCATTATACCTTTTTTCATAGTTTTTCTCCTCTTTTTTAGTTTTTTGCTTTCACACTGGCTTTAATCAAATAGGTTTCGGTGCATATAGAATCGGAGCCTGTTGACTCAATGGCAACTTTTGCGTCTGTACTGTTTCGAAGATGTTCTTTAAAGGTTAATTCTATATTGACATTGCCGTATAATTCTTTAAATGAAGCAATTGATAGTTTATTGCACATTTTTTTTATGGTCTGCCCTTCTTCTCGTTCCTCTTCCGTAAGGGTTCTGTCGTCTATATAGTTTTTTATACCTGACAATAATGTGGGAAATAATCTTTTTTCGGATTTATAAGGTGATGTTTTATTGTGAGGGATATATCTTCTATAAAGTATTTTCGCAGTACCTTCTCTGTTAAGTTCATCAATCAGCGTATAATATAATATATGTCCCTGCCATAGAAGGCTACCTTTATCTGAGGCATGCTGAATTTCTCCGTTGTAAACAGGTGTTTCGAAACATATATATGAAGCTCCGCCGGAAGTATTGCAGGTAGTAATGGTAACGTCATCTGCTTTTTCTATTTCCCCTGTTATTCTTCTTAAAACACATGCGGCAGTACTTTTTATATCTCCTTTTATTTCACCCATTTTCCAGCTTTTCAGTCCTATATCCATAGTCGCATAAAAGGCCAGAATAAATAAAGAATATATTCCTGTAACAACACATACTTCTGCAAGGGTAATGGCCTTTTTATTTAATAGTGTCATATCTGCTCCTTTCTATTGTAAGCCTATAGATACGAGGGTATTCATATTTATTTCTTTACCATCTTTTTTTGAGACTCTCACATTTATCTTTTTGATTTCATAATTGAATTCATTCGGATCTATTCCGTACTCTTCTATTAAAATAGAAAAACTATATGGTTCCTGGTTCCCTTCTATTATAATATCACCGACAGTACCCGGAGGATCTTTCCACAGTATAACCTTTGGATGATAAGACGAAGTAACGGAGCTAATGTTACCTGATATGACCGTCTCAATTTTATTTTCAATATCGTAATTATAATCAGGATATTTTGTAAAAAGGAGTCTTGTCTCGTTGATTTTTCCTCTGGCAAAATATGAAATATCCGATTCTTTCCGTCTTTCTTTTAACGCATTGAGGCCCATAACAAAAACACTCAGAACCGATACTATTATAATTCCCATAAGACCTGTGGATACTACTGTTTCTGCCAGGGTAAAGCCATTATGTTTTTTTATTGTCCTGAAAAGCATATAATTCTCCCTCATGTTAAATTATTTAGATAAACTGCCTCTACTTAATTTTTATCTAAAGCTTTATTTTATGCCATTAAAAATGGAAATTCCTATACCTTTAAATTAACATAAAAATAATATAAGGAAAGTTGCGGGGAATTCAGATAAAAACAATAATCTCAATCTGAACTCATGACAATGATACACTATGGCCAATCAGCATAGTACTGTAAAACTGGTATTTCGTTCCCTT
>CALARM010000601.1 GCA_937888925.1 uncultured Synergistia bacterium
CTTTTTTCAGCATTCTTGTTCGTCCCGGAGTATGGCTTCAGGTGCTTACTACAAGGAATCCTTCCGATGATCAGCTTGAAGTAGCTATAAAGGCTTTTAAAGAAATTTTACCTGAAAGTTGTGCCGGAAATATTCCTTCTCCATATACTTCATGAAAAAGAGAACTTTTTCTCATTTCAGTCTCGGTTGTAAGGTAAACCAGGCAGAAATGGATAGTCTTCATAGATTATTGCTTCAAAATGACTGGCAGAAAGCCTCTCCTTCGGAGAAGGCTGACCTCTGTATTATCAATACCTGTACCGTAACCAGTATGGCAGACAGGAAATCCCGTCAAAAAATAAGAAGGGTTATAAATGATAATCCCGGCGCTTTTATTATAGTTACAGGATGTTATGCAGAAAACAGTAAAGAAGAAGTTGAACATATTGAAGGTGTAAGTCTTGTCCTCGGGAATGAAGAAAAACTGGTTCTTCCTGAAATTCTGAAAGAAAAATCCATAATTGAACATACTGTTTTTGATTCCGGTTATTCTGATTTTATCCCTGAAGGCAGAACAAGAGTATTTCTTAAAATACAGGAAGGTTGCGAAAATTTCTGCTCCTATTGCATAATTCCCTATGTGAGGGGAAAAATAAAGAGTGTTCCTCCCGGGGAAGTGATAGAGAGAGTGAAAAATCTTTCCTTGAGCGGATATAAGGAAATTGTTTTAACAGGTATAAATCTCGGAACTTATGGCCATGATACAGGAACTATAGATCTTACGGAATTACTCGAATTGATATGTACCACGACAGATATTAAGAGACTCAGGTTAAGTTCCGTAGAACCTGATACAGGTGAAAAGTTTCTGGAGTTGTTTCAGAAACATAAAAATCTCTGCCCTCATCTCCACATTCCTCTTCAGCATGGACACAATAAAATACTTCAGGCTATGAATCGCCATTATACTGTAGAACAATACAGAGAACTGATAAATATAGCAAGAATAAAAATACCGGATCTTTCTGTAACTACAGATGTTATGACAGGTTTTCCGGGAGAAGAAGATGAACATTTTTATGCCACAAGAGATTTAATAGAAGAATTACAATTTGCCAGACTTCACGTATTCTGTTATTCTCCGAGAGAAGGAACTGCTGCAGCTTCATTTACCGGACAGATAGATGAAAAAGTCAAGCACGAAAGAAGCAAAATTTTAATAAAAACAGGAGAAGTTATGGCGGAAAAGTTTTATCAGAAATTTATCGGAAGAACTATGGAAGTTCTTTTTGAACATAAACCTGATAAAAAAACCGCTCTGCTTAAAGGCCTTACAGGAAATTATCTTTCTGTCCTTGCCGGAGGAGAGAAAAAAAATTCCGGACAGATAATGAATGTAATGATAAAAGGTGTGGAAGATAAATTTTTATCAGGAGAGATTTTAGTATGAAAAACACTATAATGAAAAATTCTCTTACTTTTTAAGAGGAAAGTAAGGAAATAGTATGGAATATTATAGCAAGGATAAGAAAATTTCTCATACCAGGTCAATGACCCCGTCCACAAGGGACGAGGCTTACAGTGCAAACTGTAAGTTCTCACATTGATTAGAGGGCTATAGTGAAAACTGTAGTTAGCAGTTGTTTAGGTCATGACACCATAGAGTATCTCTCACGCTTTATGCAACTGTCGCTAATGGTTAAAAACTCTGTGGGGTAGGAGTGGTGCTGTTAGCTTAGTAAGCCTTTACAACAGCCTCGATGGGAACTTACTGGTTTTGAGAGGTTCCAGGACGGAACTTGCGAGTATCTGTTGCAAAAACCTCTCCCCTTCAGGGGAAGTGCCATTCATCCTCGCCCACAATGGGACGAGGTTTTCTGGCACGATTCTATAAAGAGGAGAATTAAAGGAAGTTATGGAAAAAACGGATGTAAAACAGAGACCTGAAGATTTATGGATAAAGTGCGAGCAATGCGGGGAAGTAATATATCAGAAGGATTTTATGGTTGAGCTGAAGGTATGCCCTGAATGTGAGCTTCATTATCCCCTTAATGCTATAGAAAGGATAGATAGTTTTTTAGAGAAGGATTCCTTTCAGGAAATAGATAAATATTTGTCTTCCCTTGATCCTCTTGAATTTGGTGAAGGTTACAGGGTTAAATTACTGAAGGACAGAAAACAAACAGGATTGAATGAGGCAATTGTGACAGGTACAGGGAATATCGGAAAACATAAAATAGTATTCGGCGTAATGGATTTCAGGTTTCGAGGTGCCAGTATGGGATCAGTTGTAGGTGAAAAAGTAGCAAGAGCAGTAGAAATTTCCCTGAAAGAAAAAATACCTGTTATACTGGTGTCAAGTTCCGGTGGTGCAAGAATGCAGGAAGGTATGTTTTCATTGATGCAGATGGCCAAAACCAGTGCTGCTCTGGGAAAATTGAGTGGAACAAATATACCTTATATATCCATACTGGCCAATCCTACTACTGCCGGTGTGGCAGCAAGCTTTGCTTCCCTTGGAGATATTATTATAGCGGAACCGAAAGCACTTATAGGATTTGCAGGTCCCAGGGTTATAGAGCAGACAATCAGACAGAAATTGCCGCCCGGTTTTCAGAGAGCGGAATTTTATCTGGAACATGGTATGGTAGATATGGTTGTCCATCGTAAAGAGCTCAGGGATACTGTCAAAAAATTACTTGATTTCTTAAGCCCTGTTGAGTAAAGGAGATTAATATGAAAGGTGAACTTCCAATAGAAAAACCGCTTCAGGAACTGGAAGCAAAGATTTTAGAACTAAAAAAACTATCGGCCCATGCAGATATAGATCTGTCTGCAGAAATAAATGCTCTCGAAGAAAAAGCCAGGAATTTTAAGAGAGACTTTTTCCAGAACCTTAATCCATGGGATAAAGTTAAAGTGGCAAGACATCCTCAGAGACCTTTTACCCTTGATATTGTGGAAAAAATTTTTCAGGATTTTACAGAACTCCATGGAGACAGAATTTTTCGTGACGACCCTGCTATAATAGGAGGTCCTGCTTTCCTTGACGGACAGAGGGTTATGGTAATGGGACATCAGAAAGGAAGAGATACTAAGAAAAATCTTGCCAGGAATTTCGGTATGCCTTATCCGGAAGGATTTAAAAAAGCAGCAAGACTTATGAAGATGGCAGAGAAATTTTCTCTTCCTATAATTTCTTTTATTGATACACCGGGAGCTTATCCCGGTATAGGAGCAGAAGAAAGAGGGCAGTTTGTGGCAATAGCGGAAAATCTCCTCTTAATGTCACTGTTGAAGGTTCCTGTTATAGTTGTAGTTATAGGAGAAGGCGGAAGCGGAGGCGCTCTCGGTATAAGTGTGGGAGACAGAATTTTAATGCTTGAACATTCCATTTACTCCGTAATTTCACCTGAAGGATGTGCTTCTATTCTCTGGAGAGATGCTTCCAAGGCAGATGAAGCGGCAAAAGCATTGAAACTTACCGCTCAGGATCTCATAAAATTTAATATTAT
>CALARM010000602.1 GCA_937888925.1 uncultured Synergistia bacterium
ATTAAAATTGAAGAAGTATCGGATATAGATAATATAAGAAAAAAAATTCTGAAAGCCGAAAATGAACTTAATAAGGGTAATTACTTTGAAGGTCTTAATATCTTCAGAGACTTAAAACATGAACTGACAGATTATAAAGATAAAATATCTGCGTCTGAACGAATGGGCATTGACTCAAGCATAAAACTCTGTATAGAACATATTTCGGAGGGTCTCATAAAACAGAAGGTTTATGCTGAAGCGTTAACATTACTCGAAGAAGCTCTCGCCATATCGCCTGACGACATGAATATCTTGAAAAAAATAGTGAGGATTGAGCTGGCTCTTGACAGAAAATATGAAGCAATAGTGAAGCTGCAGAAAATATTGAGAATAGACCCTGCCTTTCTGGACGGTTACAGAAGACTGGGGAAATTATATATTGAAACCCGGGAAAGAGAAAAAGCAATAAAAATTTTTCACGACGCAATAAACAAGTTTCCCGGTGAAGAAAGAGTAAAACTCGAAATGCTTGAAAGAATAGCTCTGGCTACTCCTGAAGGCCATTCGGCAAGACTGCAAAATCTAAAACTCTGGGCAGAAGAATTGCTCAGAGACAGAAACCTGTCAAAAGCGGAAGAGGTAATGGAAGAAGCAAGGAAGATATTTCCTGAAAATAATCTCCTCACAGTCCAGTTAAGTAAGATACAGTATAAAATGGGTAAAACAGAAAATACAAGAAAAGAACTTGAAAAGATAAATATTCAGAATAATCTGGAAGGAAAATATTATCTTGGTTCCACTTATTTTATGCAGAATGAACCGGATAAAGCTCTTAAATTATTCAATCAGATAATAAATTTCGAAACAGAACTTTCACAGTTACGGGAAGAAGAAAAAATAAATAAACTGCGGTCGGTGGAAATCCCCGGTGATTCCGGAGCGGAAATTACGGGAACGTACCACTCATTACTCTATCCTTCCATAGCCGCTGCAGGAGAAATCTATAGAAGACGGGGCATGATAGAAGAAAGTGAAAAACTGTTTCTGGAATTTCTGGAAAAAGGAAGTAATTATATAGATGAACACATATTAACCTTTATGTCTTCTCTGTCAGAGGATTTCAAAAAAAAGGGAGACGAAAGAGAACATTACTGGAAAAGCCAGGCGGAAAAACTTGGTTTTGCCATAGAAAGAAAAAAACATAATAAAGACAGTTACGAAGATTTCTGGCTGAGATTTCAGCCGTCAGAACCTTCCCCGTCCGATATAATAGGAGAAGGGGGCATGGCAATTGTCTACAGAGGGAGAGAACTTAAGACAGGAAGACCTGTAGCAATAAAAAAAATGCACAGACAGTTCTGCCAGGATCAGAAAGCAAGGAGTTTTTTTCATAATGAAGTAAGCGCCCTTGAAGCCATGTCCAGACCTCAACCCCATCCGAATATAGTGGAATTCATAGCCCACGGCATATCGGAAGACAGATTCGTCTTTGCCATGGAACTGGTAGAAGGGAAAAGCCTGAGAGATAAATTACTCGATGGTGAAATAAATAACTGGCAACAGATTTATTCCATAATATGTCAGACATGTGACGGACTTCAGAGAGCCCACGAAGATGAAAAAAAGATTGTACACCGTGATTTAAAGCCGGAAAACATACTTATAACATCAGACGGAACGGTAAAACTCACAGATTTCGGCATATGCCGCGTTTCTTCCCTTACAACGAGCACAAGACAGCATTATCAGAGAACAAGAAGTTTTGTAGGGACAAGTTATTATTCTGCTCCCGAACAGTATCCCGACCCTTTTGACGGTAACCTCCCCCCTATTGACCACAGGGCAGATATTTATTCTCTCGGATGTATTATATATGAACTCCTTACAACACAGACACCTTTTGTTCATGATGACCCGGGTATAGTCGGTCTGATGCACCAGAGAAGAAATGTCACAGGAAGCACTCCTCAGTCAATAGTTCCTCCCGGTATGAGAAACCCTCTGTTAATGGAAAAACTTTCCCCGGGAAAAGAAGAAAAGAAAGAACTTGATAGAATAGTAATGAAATGTTTGCAGAAACTTCCTCTCGGGAGGTACCAGTCTGTAAGAGAATTAAAGGAAGATTTTATATCGGCATGTACGAAACAATCAAACAGGTAAAGGAGGGATCCGCAATATTGCCCTGCCGGTAAATTGCGGTAAAGAAAGTGAAAGCATCAGGTTTAACGGATACAGGTCAATTCAGAGAGAAAAATCAGGACAGTTTCAGTATAGATTTAAAGAACAAACTTTTTATAGTTGCCGATGGCATGGGAGGTCATTTCGGGGGAGAAATTGCCAGCGGAACTACTGTAAAGGAAATAAATAATTACTGGCATAAATATTACTCTGAAAAAAAACAGCCAGATTATCATATACGCAAGGTCATTCACAAAGTAAACAAACAGATATTCAATCAACATAAAAACATGGGAACCACTCTGGAATTACTGGCAGTTGTAAAAAACAAAGGCTGGTTCGGCCATATAGGAGACAG
>CALARM010000603.1 GCA_937888925.1 uncultured Synergistia bacterium
TTCGGCCGCGGCGGTGAAGAATGTGAAATACTTGCAGAACATAATATTCCCTTTGAAGTAATCCCCGGCATAACCTCTGCCATAGCAGTTCCTGCCTGTGCCGGTATAGCAGTAACACACAGAGAACACAATACATGCTTTTCAATCATTACAGGCCATGAAGATCCGAACAAAGAATTTTCGTCTATTGACTGGGCCTACCTGGGTTCAGGCAAAGATCCTCTTGTATTCCTTATGGGTATGGAAAGACTTGAAGACATAGCAGATAAATTAATTGCTCATGGCCGTTCACCTGACACGCCTGTAGCGGTAATATATAAGGGTACAACACCTATACAGAGAACTCTTGTATCTACCCTGGCCCACGTGGCAGAAGAAGCAAAAAAACAGAATTTTCGCCCTCCATGCATAATAGTTACGGGATCTATAGTAAAACTGAGAGAAAAAATAAAATGGTTTGAAAAGAGGCCTCTTTTCGGTAAAAGAATAGTTGTGACGAGAGCAAGGGCTCAGGCAGGTGAAATGTCGCAAAAGCTGCGGGAAGTGGGTGCATATGTAATAGAATGTCCCGTAATAAAAATAATCCCTCCCGAAAGTTACGAAGACCTGGACAGAGGGATTCAGAAAATAAATACCTATGACTGGCTTATCTTTACAAGTCAGAACGGAGTAAAACATTTTATAGAAAGACTTTTTATGGCAGGGAAAGACGTAAGGATGCTGTCGGGAGTGAAAATCTGTTCCATAGGGCCAGCAACGGCAAAAGAACTTCGTAATTACGGCCTTGTAGCAGATTATATGCCGCCGAAATTCGTAGCCGAAGAACTACTGGCACATTTTCCTGAACTGAAAGAAGACAGTAAAATCCTTCTTCCCAGGGCTAAAGAAGCAAGAGAGCTGATAACGGAAGAATTTGGCAGAAGAGGTATTGCAGTTGATACGGTAACTGCCTATGAAACGGACAGCGAAACTGTAATTGAACAAGGACAGGAAGAAATAAAAAAAGAACTTCAGGAAGATATTGATCTTGTCACATTTACAAGTTCTTCCACTGTTAAAAATTTCGTCAAAATTATTGAAAAACTGGGAATAGAAACAAGTCACTTTAAAAAAGTGGCCGCCATAGGGCCGGTAACTGCAAAGACAGCGGAAGAGCACGGATTTAACGTGGAAATAAGAGCGTCAGAATATACTATAGACGGGCTTGTGGCAGAAATTTTAAAAAGTAATCTGTAATATTTTTTATTATAAATGAAAGTCTGATATGGTTAATTATATTGTAATATTCTGGTTAATAACAGCTATTATAGTGTTTATCCTCAGCAGGCCTCATGAAATATTTTTCGGTATTATTACAATAATTATGTTTACAGGCTTCAGTACAGTTTTTACACTTCTTATCCTGGAAGATATTATAATACCGTTCCGTAATTTACAAAAAAAACAGAATAAATCACCCGGAAATATGCCATTACTGCTCTTAAAAAGTGGAGGCATCATTTTACTGATTACAGGTATGGCTTCATTTGGAAACGGTTTTTTTGCAGCAGCAGGAATTAACCCCTGGACGACGGAAAAAACAGAAATCCCACCGACAATGGTTGGAAACTATACTATTGATAAAGAAGGCAGGCTGTATTGCACGTTAAATTTTTATTGCCGTATTCAGGAATACGATTCGTCAGGAAATTTCATCAGAGGATGGTTCATAAATTCCGGCGGCGGGAGACTGTGTCTGAAAGTTGATGAAGAAAACAGGCTTATTGTAGCAAATATTAAATTACATAAGCTCCTTACCTTCACTGCAGATGGCAAAATGGTCAAAGAAGAAGCACTTGAAGGTAATGAATATGAAGGATGGTATTCGAAAAATGAAAAAGGGAAAATCATCATAAAATCTATTCAGAGTAAAATACCTTTATATATCTGGTTTTTATTCGGTCCACAGTGCTGGCTTGTAGCAATCACCGGTATAATCATAACAATACTCACAGACAGAATCAGTAAAAAAACTCACAGACCGTAACCTGCCAGTTTATACTTATACTTACAGAGCACTGCCCTTATAGTAAAATAATCTATTTCTTCAGGGAGACTGTATTTTATGGGTGCCAGTTTTTCCGCACCCAATCTATTAACTGCATCCAGAATAAGAGCTTCATATGTTTTAGGAATGAAGGGATTTAAATCCACTTCCATACCGGCACAGGCGCATTTTATTATATGATCCTTGACAGTCAATATTTTCAAATCTCTTTCTCTCGCAATCTCTTCAAGAGATTTTCCATCTTTATACATGTTAAAGGTTATAAGATAACTTGCATCCAGCTTTTTCTTTTTTTGTTCAGTTTTAACTTCCTTTTTCTTAATCTCTAAAATATTTTCTTCTTTCACATATTTTTTTATTACTTCCATGAATTCATGACCGTATTTTTTAAATTTGCCTTCTCCGACACCTTTTATATTCATGAATGATTCTTCATCTAAAGGATAATATATGCTCATTTCCCTGAGGGTACTGTCATGGAATATGACATAGGGAGCAAATCCTTCACGTCTGGAAATATCTTTTCTCACGGCTCTCAATAAATCAAAAAGATTATTATCAAAGGATTCTTTTTCTTCTGAACCTTCATATATATGTTCTTTTGGTTCAGGCTTTTTAATTATTCTTAACTTACCGAAAACCTTTTCTTTATTTTTCAGCACAGACCATGACTTTTCATTTAATTTTAAAACAGGATATTTTCCTTCTGTAATATCAAGGTATTTATCTGCGAGTAGAGTATTTATAAGATCTTTTATTTCTTTCACGTTAAAATCCTTCATAATGCCGTGAGTTGATAATTTATCAAAATCTCCCTTTAAAACCCTTATATTTCTGGAGCCTTTCAGCACCTGAGCAACAAGGTCCATACCGAAACGTTCCTCCATACGATATACACATGAGAGGATTTTCTGTGCTTCTACCGTAATCTCTATCAATTCACTTTTATCATTACAATTACTGCAACTTTCACAGTTATCGCATAAATATTCTTCTCCGAAATATTGAAGGATATACCTTCTCAAACATTCACCGGTATAAGAGTAATCAATAATAGACTGAAGCCTTTTATGTTCAAAATCTCTCCTTTCAGGAGTTAAATCATTGTGTTCTATTAAATATCTCTGTATGACTATGTCCCTGGGAGAAAAGAGTAGAATACAATCACTATGTTCCCCATCTCTTCCGGCTCTTCCGGCTTCCTGATAATAAGCTTCCATATTTTTCGGCATATTATAGTGTATGACACTTCTTACATTTGATTTATCAATCCCCATGCCAAAAGCATTTGTTGCGACAATAATATGTATGTCGTCATAGGAAAAAGCTTCCTGAGTCTTTGTTCTTTCTTCATCTGTAAGGCCTGCATGATATCTGCCTGCCAGAAAATCTCTCGCCTTTAATATCTCACATAGTTCATCCACTTCTTTTCTGGTAGAACAATATATGATACAGGAAGAGTTTTTATTTTTTTCCAGATAATTCAGAATAAAATCCTGTTTATTTTCTCCCCTGAGTACGGAGAAAAAAAGATTTTTACGATTAAATCCGGTAATATAAAGAGTTCCATCTCTGAGTCCCAGAAGTTTTATAATATCATGTCTTACTTCCTCTGTAGCAGTGGCAGTAAAGGCCGTTACAACAGGTCTTGAAGGAAATTCTCCAATAAAGGGGCCAACAGATAAATAACTCGGACGGAAATCATGGCCCCAGTGAGATATACAATGGGCTTCATCAACTACAAGTAAAGAAATGGACAGAGATTTTAAGAGGTCACGAAAATAATTATTATCAAACCGTTCAGGAGCAATATAGAGAAGCTTAAACTGTCCTTTTTTTGCCCTGTAAATTCTATCTTTAACATCAGAGAAGGAAAGGGAACTGTTTATAAAAGAAGCAGGTAAACCCAGGTTAGAAAGAGCATCTACCTGATTTTTCATAAGAGAAATCAAAGGAGATATTACCAGTGTCAATCCGTCAAATAACATGGCAGGTATCTGGAAACATATGGATTTTCCGGCACCTGTAGGCATTATGGCAAAGGTATCATTACCGGAGAGGATATTCTTAATGATTTTATCTTGACCCTGTCTGAAATTACTGTATCCGTAATATTTTTTTAATATCTTTGCTGCCTCTTCTAACACATTGCTATGCACTCCCTTTATGTTTTTTTACTTTTATTAAAATTTATTACCATTTATTACATGAGTTGCAGTATTATAAGGTCTCCATCCGTCACAATATTGAGCCCACATTGTTACATATTCTATTTCCGTTTTCATTATACTTTTCGGTTCTTCCAGTGTTGCAGTCGTCCCGTTAATGCCTTCTTTTATTTGAACATTTACACTATTGTCAACAACCTGAGTATAGTGATTTTTCCATACATTCGGTTGATTATACTCACTAGAATACTCCTTTTCCTCTTTATAAAATTCCACTTTATCCCATCTTTCTCCCATAGGAGTAACTTCTTTATCCTGAGGTATTCCGTCAGGTTTTCCGAATAATCCAAGGAAAGGTTTTGAATCTTCCCACAAGCCGAGCTGTTCTCTTTTTTCTTTTGTTGTTGCCGTTTTTAGAAAATCCTGCAATTTCTTAAAATCAGATACAGGTTCCCATTTCCATTCTCCATCATGTTCCGTTCTCATTACAAATCCCGGATCCTTTGTGGATACAAAATAATCATTATCCTGATCCAGACGGATTACAGTTTCATTTTTTGTGGTTTTCCCTCTTATAAGATTTATATAATTACTTCCAGCTCCATCATGAATTTGCATTATACACACCTCTTTTTTAATTTTTTTATAAGAAAATTATAAAATTTATTAAAGCAGTAAGCAACATATAAATGTTAACATATTGTTAACATTTATTCAGAATTCCTTCAAACACAGTATTTTACAGAAACATGGCAGAATGAATTTTCTCCACCATGGCTTGTTAGTGAAAGAGTAACAATTTTTTTACATCTTCAGCAAATGTATTATATTACAGGTAAGCAGGAAATCATTACAGGTATAATTTTTAAAATTATAGTGTAGTTCACAACAAATTATAGATAATCCTCGCTTGACGCGTTACACGTTACGCGTCACGAGAGCATATATACATTATTTATGCTTACCTCAGTAACTATAATGAAGGTAGTTGGGTTTTATGAAAATAAATATAATCTATAAGTTTGAATTGCAGTAGCGAAGTGAAGGTGCGACCGCTGCAAAAGGTAATATTCGTACAAGACCTGAAACCAGCTTTTATTTTACACTACCATGCTGCCTCGCAATATAGTAACAGAGCTGTGAATATGATATAATATAGAAATGAAAATCGTGAACATTATAATGGTAATTATAAGTTCCATACTTATAGGAGTTCATTTTTTCCGATGGGGTTACTATACCCTTGTTATAATATCACTGTTATGTCCGGCTATACTTGCAATGAGAACCATATGGGCGAAAAGGGCTGTACAGGTGTTTCTGATAGTATCCTCCATAGAATGGGTAAGAATCATTCTTATATTTGTTACAGAACGACAGAGGGCAGGTATGGCATGGACAAAGTTAGCAGTTATACTGGGAACTGTAGCAGCATTCACCATGTTGTCTGCGATCATGATAGGAGTTGAAAAGAAGCAAATAAAATCATGACAGAATCTCCTGAAGAAATAATAATAAGAGAAAAACATAATTCTTTTAAAATCATATATAAATATAATTTGAATTTCAAGGCTATCTGTATGAATCTGGCATTTATGTCTTTTGTATTTATGGTTATATGGTTCGTACATTTACTGCAACATCAGTCAATACCATTCTTTATTTTCCCTGTAATATGCATAGCCATATGTGCCAGTTTGTATCTGACCTCTATAAGCAGCACAGTAATTGAAATAAATAATAACTGTATAAGTGTGTGCCAGAAACCTTTACCAAAGAATTCTCCGCCACCGATACCTTTATCTGACATAGACAATGTCTGTTACGGCCCGGAACCGCTTGGAGGAATATTCAGGATATATTCGCTGAAAATAGTCTTAAAAAACGGGAAAAAAATCTCTATCTTTAAGAGCTATCCAGAGGGAGAAAACCATGTAAAATTTATTCAATCAGTGCTTCAAAAAAAACTTGATCTGGAAGAAAGAGAAAGAAAAGCCCTGACAGGAATATGATATAAATCACCTATTCCATATTTTCCTCTCCCCTGTTATAATATATTATCGTGACGGGTAACGCGTAACGCGTGACGGGCGAATAGACTTTCATTCCCCGCTGTGACTGTTCGGCCATAGCCGTTATTCTAACAAATGGAGGCCTGTAATGAGTGAATATTTGACAAAAAAAGAATTAATGGAAGAACTTAAAATCAGTAAAAATACCGTATACAGAC
>CALARM010000604.1 GCA_937888925.1 uncultured Synergistia bacterium
TTTATGAAGCAGGTAATAGCTGCCTATCTATTCTTTTTTGATTAGTGCAGTATTAAGCAAATATTATTTTTAATCTATTTCCAGATCCGGGAATATGCCGGCTTTAATTTTATCTTCAGATGAATAGATTTCCGGCCTGCCATATAAATTATCTTTGCCGGATTTATATACCTGAACAGTCTTATACACGGTAATGTTCATGTTTTACCACCTGAACGCTTACTAAATTATTTAGTGAGTGGTGAGTAGTGAGTGGGTTTTATACTCACTACTCACTACTCACTATTTACATTATTTCTTTTAACTTATTAAAAGCCTCTGCATATTTACCCGCTATATTCTCTGTTTCCATAGGAAGGTCTAAGACAGATGCTATATCTCTCGGAAGGCCTGAAGGATAATTATCTGCTATAAAATTAAGAAAAGCTCTGCCAATTGCTACCTGACTATCTGTATGTTTTCCTCCGTCCAGGCTCTTCATTGCGTTCAGACCTATATCCAGATAACTATTAATGCCAAAAGGTTTGTCTTTGTCATTTATAAGAGCCTCAATAGTGCTCCTGTAGAGAGCCGACTTTGCAATCTCTTCAGTTTTGTCGTCATCACTTCTGACCCTGGTCTCCCTGATTGCTTCACATCTTTGATTTTCCACATTTTCGGTAATAAAATCAAAATAGGTTTCTACGATTTCTGCAAGCATCTCTGATGGTAAAGGAGGTTCAATCTTATTCAGACTGTCGATGATGTTAATCCCGGTCTTTGCCACTCCATCTAATGTCATTGGCTCATTTTCAGATCCGCCATTAATCTCTCCAAGTTCATTAAATCCGGCTCTATAAACGGAAAGCATCATTTCCTTGCTTTTTTCATTCTTATCCTCTTCTTTCATATCATTTTCCAGGCTCTCTATATTATCAAGGAAGATTTCGGCAACCTTGTTGACAAGAGGATTATTATCGTCAGTCATTTTTTCAAGAACACATTTTGCCAGAATGGCTATATCCTTTTCATGGCCCGGCATGCTGTTGATTATTCCGTTGCCTATCCTGGCTAGAATACGGTTTGATGGCTCAGAACATCCATTTGCCATTGCTTCCATGGCAATCTTATATGCAGCATTCGAGGGATAGGCCAGATTGGGAGTCAATTCTTCCTGAAGTAAATCAGCAATATCTCCCATTTTCTTATTTTCCCTCTCATGTTCTGCTATGCCTATCATAAATGGCTCTGCGGCAAGAGCCGGTGCTATTGGGTTCATCCCTTTCTCAAGGCTTTTCATAGCCTTCAGAGCGGTTTGTGCGGCAATAAGGGATACGGCACCTCCAGTGCCGGAAGCAAGTGTTTCCAGGGTAGATCTGTATACTGCTTCCAGTGGTTCAAATAACACGCCAAGCATGGCCAGATTACCTGTTCCAATGTTCGGAATATTCTGGACACTATCGAACACCTCTTCATTTGAAAGGTTTGCAAGAAAACAATCACCTTCCTGGTTAACTTTCATTGCAATTCCCGCAAGCCTTGCCTCTCTGGATCCTTTGTTCTGACCGGCTATCGCCTCTATATAGGCCTCTCCCTCTTTTATCGCATCAAGGATATTATTCTTTTCCGACATTGCCTTCAGGCCTTTTTGGGAAAAGGTTACAGTGTCTTTTACCTCTTCCGGCGGAAAATAGTGTTTTTCCTCTTTTTTAGACTCAAATGGAATTTTCCCATGAAAATTACTGTTTGTAGGGCTATTTATATTCATTTCAATCTCTCCTATTTCGATTATCTTTCTTCTTCCCTGTACATAATCTGACCTGTTTCAACATCTCTGTATACAGACTTATAGAGTTTTGTCCCCCGATCATGCTTGGAAAAGATTTCTGTTTCCACTTTGCCATCATCATTCTTTATGTCCGTGTAATTATAATGCCTGGTAGTTTCATCTATTACGAATTTTCCCTCATCACACTCTTTGCTCCCGGAAACGCCAACATTCATATTGAAGAGCTCTTTTTTTTCGGTATAACTATCGAATTCTATATTACCCAGGACAAATTCCTTCCCTCCATTCATCTGTCTGCACAAAAGTTCGACACTGCCTCTTTTTCTGTCTGTATCATCTTTTTTATTATCAAATTTTACAAATTCATCTTTCAGATTATAAACCTCTTCAATGACCTGCTCTGCTTTTTTTCTCTCTACCGGTCCGGAAGGTTTAAAAGTAGAGCTGCCGACTTTAAACGGATTATAACTCATGTTAATTTCTCCTTATTATTGTTATTTTTAACTATATCTTATGTTATTTAAATTATAATTTCAATAACAATATGTTACAATTTTGTTAAAATTTTAACCTGATTTTATAGTAAGAATTGATGTAAGCGTTCAGGTAGTAAAACATGAATATTACCCACAATAGGAGAGTTTTTATTCACGATTGAACCATGCCTTTGCCGGAATTGTTTTTCTTGCAATCCTAAGTACCGAAACAAATAAGTTTGTATCCATTTCACCCTCCTGTCCCTGGCCGGGCTCTTACGAAAAATCTATAATCCTCCTGAAACAAAAGTTGTTCTTACAGGCGTTTACTATTTTACGTCTCTTGAATTTACGGCTTACTTTTAAGACGGTATATCTTTTTCTCCAGAGCCCGGCCAGGGACAGGGACTATTCACTTGTTTTTGGATACTTATTTACCTGGAGCGGTACTAAGTCAGTGACAAATAATTTCAATAGCGTAAATTAAGCTATAGATAAAATTTTATCCAGAGACAGTTATCTGAATAATTAATCTTAACACTGGCTTTACTCCCGGCGCTCTCCGTGTCATCAGTGTAATCCGATTAATCTGTGATCAGTCCTCAACATAAATAAATTTCGGAGGAGATTCCTTTACCGGCGGCGGAGGCGGCGGTCTGTATGGTTCTATATAAGGTTCATAATAATTGTAATAATCAACCG
>CALARM010000605.1 GCA_937888925.1 uncultured Synergistia bacterium
GTATACCTAAAATGGGTATACCCAAAATTGACCCACCTGAAAAATCTAATAAAAAAGAGAATACTCGCTCTATGGAATATAGTAGTATACCTAAAATGGGTATACCAGATTTGGGTATACCTAAAATGGGTATACCAGATTTGGGTATACCCAAACACGTGGGTATACCCAAAATGGGTATACCACCAGATTACATAGACGACAAAAATGATATTTTAAGCCAAAACTCATCTATGGATTCTGGTGGTATACCCAAAATTGACCCCATTAAATACAATATATATAAAAACACTCTCTCTCTAAAAACAGGCCCCCCCCCCCCTGATACTTCCCCCCATGAGAGAGAGCATTTTATAAAAGAAATTGTAGAAAACTTTTATAAAAAATTAAATCAACCTACATCAAGTGAGAAAAGGAAAAATGGAGAAAAAAAAGTAAATGAATTACTAAAAGATGGTTTTTCTCTTTCTGATATCAAGTTTGCTGCAGAATGGGTGGCTGAAAATAAATCTGGCGCGGAGGATTTTACTCTGGTTTCCCACTGTATGGGTCCGGCTTTGAAGGAAAAGAATATAAGATATGCAAAAGAACAGGCAAAAGAAGAAGACAGAGAACAGCAGATAAGGGAAATAAAAATCAAGAGAAAAGAAGTTGAAAAAGAAGATGAAGGTCTTTATCTGGATGAATATTATAATACTCTGGAGGAAAATCAGAAAGATTTATTGAGAAATGAAGCTGAAACTAATCTGGAAAAAACAAATCCAAACTTTAAAAAAGTTGACTTTATGACGGACTTTCTGGTTCAAATGAAAATAAGAGAAATTGTTAAAAATAAATTTTTCAGTCATAAAAAAACTATGTGATCTCTGAAATACAGAAGATTTTCTGAAAAATTTTTTATAAAACATTGAGGATACTGAATCTTGAATCTTGAATTAAAAAATAAAACAGCTGTAATTACAAACTGGGATAACAGACTTGGCAGAGCAATAGCTATGGACATGGCATATGAAGGTGTAAACCTTGCCCTCTGTTCCAGACAGAATAGTTCTTCCCATATATTTCTTAAAAATATGGTGAATTATGATACTTTTATTCTGAATGAAACAGATAAATGTCAGGTTGAACATACGTTAAACGTCATAGTTGAAAAATTCGGCTCTATAGATATAGTAATTAATAACATAAATACTATAGAATTTTTCAGCCCTTTTTATCAAATGGATTCAGACGAAGGATTGACTGTGTTAAAGAATTATCTTTCTTCTATCTGTTATTTTATAAAAGGTTCCATCCAGTTTTTAAAAAAAAGTAATAACCCGAGAATTATAAATATTTCTTCTTTATCAGGCAAAGAACCCGGCATTAACCTTGCTTATTATAATATTTACGGCAGTGCCGTTATGAATCTGACTAAAACTTTATCAAAAGAACTGGCAATATATAAAATTCTCGTTAACTGTGTGTGTACCGGCGCTGTAGAAGGAGAAATGTGGGATAAATTTTCAGATATGTTATCTGATAAAACAGGTATGACTTCTGAGGATATCGTTAATATTTACAGTGCAAATTCCATCCCTTTAGGTAGATTTGCCACTCCTGAAGAAATATCTCCACTCGTGGTATTTCTTTCTTCAAAAAAAGCAGCTTATATTACAGGAGCAAATATATTTATCGACGGAGGAGCATCCTATTCTATCTGTTAAAAATTTTGTAAAAGGAGTTTGTAGAATTGAGCATAATTTTTAATATTGAGCCTGAACTTTATTTATATTAAATTTTACAACTATTATGTTCAAAATTATTTATCTGTTATGAAAGATACTGCGGAAATCGTTATAGGCAGAAATATATCTGTAAATATAAAAAGTGTCTCTTCCGATTTCATTCAAAAAATAAAAAATCGCTTAACAGTCGATAATCCGGTTTATTTAAAGAATAAAAAGATGGGTTTCTGGACCGGTAATATTCCGAAAATAATAAAATTCTGGAAAAATTGTAAAAACTGGCTTGTATTGCCCAGAGGATTTAAAAATTCTCTTTTAAAAGAATTGAAAACCAGGAATTTACCTTACAGGGTAATGGATTTACGAATAATTAATAAACCTGTCAAATTTTATTCTACCATTAAGCTGAGACCATACCAGATTCCTGCCGTTGAAAGAGCTATTAAATTCGAACAGGGAATTATAGAAGCTCCATGCGGTGCAGGTAAAACTGTAGTAGGAATTGAGATAATAGCAAGAGCATGTCAGAATTCTTTGTGGCTTGTACATACGAAAGAACTTGCAGAACAGGCAATCGAAAGGATTGAACATTTTCTCAATATTCCTGCTGATAAAATTGGTTTTTTAGGAAATAGTAACTGGAAACTGGGAGAATATATTACAGTTGGTATGGTTCAAACTCTTTCCAAAAGAAATCTTACTTCTGATTTTATAAAACATTTCGGTCTGGTGATTCTGGACGAAGCACATCATACGCCTGCTTATTCTTTTATGAAAGTTATAGAACAGTTCCCTTCATATTATCGCTTCGGGTTTACTGCCACACCTTACAGAGCTGACGGCCTTGGGATGCTTATGTATTATCAGATAGGTTATACGGTTTGCAGAATTACGCAGGAAGATCTGTCTGTGGACGGAAATCTTGTAAAGCCATCTTTAAAAAGAGTTGATACGGATTTTTATTATGAGTATCGCGATGATTTTACTTCTATGATTGATGCTTTGACTGAAAATACAAAAAGAAATAATCTTATAATCAAAATTCTTATTGATGAAATCAAAGAAGGTCATTACTGTCTCATCCTTTCTGACAGAGTCAAACACTGTCATGAATTGAATAATCTTTTAAAAGCGTTATATCCTGAAGCCAGATGCACGGTATTAACAGGAGAACTGTCAAAAAGTGAACGAACCAGAATAGTTACCCTCGTAAATAATGGAAAACTTAATGCTATATTTGCAACTTCCAGACTTGCAGAAGAAGGTCTTGACTGGAAAATTCTGGACAGGTTATTTCTCACATGTCCTTCAAGATCAAAAAGAAAAATTCAGCAGTCAATAGGAAGGATACAGCGTCCATGTGAAGGAAAGACAGATGCTATTGTCTATGATTTTGTAGACACCAGGGTAAATATTCTTGCGTCACAGTATAAATCCAGATTTTTTTCCGTCTATGAAACACTTCTTTCTTCGTTACAGGAAAAAAATATTTTATATGAGAAGAGAGAAGGGTGAAGAGTGAATAAATTCTCATTCTTTGTTGTGAACACCCGGTCATAGCTGTCAGTATAAAAATTTTATCTAAAATTTAAAAAATCTGGTATTAAATTTGCAAAGTAAAATTCTGTTGCGTTACAAATTAATAGTTGTTATAATATTATATATTTAACAGGAGGGATATTTTTTAATTCCTCCATAGTCTTTGTGATAAGGAACGCCAGGTATAATAACTTATAAATTAAGGAGTGATTACGAATGATGTTCAGGTCAGGTTTTCTGATTTCTATAAGTTTTATTTTACTGATAATATTATCTTTAATACCACTCGGGTGTGACGAAGAGGATACTGGTAATGAAAGTAATGCCACTGCAGTTACTAAATCCGGATATATATATGCTCCTGTTAAGCCGATAAATGGTTCGGGAGGACTTGCTACCGGTTTACTGGCTCTCGAACAGGATGCTCCTCCGGAAGGTTATCAGGTTGTAAAAGATGCTGTCGTAAGTATAGTAAATACAAGGGTTAAATCTGATGAAAAAGGAAAATTCAGTATTACAGGTCTGAATCCAGGAGAACATCAGATGTTAATATGTGCTTCAGGGTTTCAGCCTGTTGTACAGTTAACTGCAGTAGCTGCTGCCAGCTCTTCTACTGTAGCGATTGATACTTTAAAAGTTATTCCTGAAAAAGCCTTTGTAACTAAAGGAGATATAATGCCATTTATGGCAGTCGGAAAAGATCCTACCGGTAATTTTATACCTCTGGCTGCAGTGAACTGGTCTGTAATAAATACTGATAAACAGGAAAAAAGAGAATTAGGTAAAGTTACAAATACAGGTTTATTAAATGCAGATGAAACAGGTACTATCAGAGTTGTTGCTGCAAGCAGTACCTATTCGGCAAATACAGAAGTTACTATCCTTGACCCTGCAAACGCAAATACATCTACCCTTACAGGAAAAGTAACACTTCCGTCAGGTTCTCCTGTAGAGGGAGGACAGATAATTGTTCTGGGAACAAGATTGATGTCAGTAACGGATACAGAAGGTAAATACTCTCTTCTTGATATACCTGCTGAATTGCCTCTTACATTATTTGTTGTAAAAAATGATGTAATCATAGGAAGTGCTCCTGTTCAACTTGAAAAATGGAAAGAAAAGAGTCTCGATATTACGGCCACTTCCAATCCTCCTCCTGTAGCAGAAGAGCCAAATGCAGTACCTACTGAAGATGTTTCTTCCAAACCTGTTACTACAGGTTCCCTGGTAGGATATGTATATGTTCCCGCTGGAAAAGAAACGTCCAGAAATGATCTGTCAAAACTAGCTGTAATGCAATCAAAAACTGTTCCTAAAGGTTATACGGTATTATCAGGAGCAAAAGTGATAGTAGAAAATGATCCTACTATTTCTTCTGTTACTTCATCTGATGGAGGATTTTCATTGAGTGGTATACCATATAAAGGTGAAGGAAGCCCATACTTTGTAGTAGTTTCAGCAGATGGTTTTTCACCTGTAAGGGCACCGATATTATTTTCCGGAGATTATCCCCTTGGTGCTGTAAGTAAAATGGAAATTTATCCTGAAAATCCTGTAATAGCTGTCGGAGGTCTCATAGAGTTTAAAGCAGTCTGCTATGATAGAAAAGGTAAGATTATAGAGACACCTAAACTGGACTGGACCTATGAAGGTGACAGAGGGGAAATAGATCCTGTAGAAGGATTTTTTATATCTTCAAAGATCGGCAATGGTACTGTTAAAGCAACTTATGGTGATATAAGTGCCGAGAAAGAATTTAAAATAATAAATAAAGATGAAACAGGTTCTCTTTCCGGTATTGTAACTGATGAAAATAGCAAACCTGTAAGTGATGCTTTTGTCATAGTAGAAAACTGTCCATGGGTAGGCATTACAGATGAAAATGGAAAATACAATATACCCTCTGTTCCTACAGGAGAAAAAATCAATGTTTATGTAAAAGTCAGAGGAAAAAATTGCGGTGAATCTGTTGCTGCTGTAGGCAGAGGAGCTGAAGGGACTGAGGATATCAGTATAGTTCTTCCTAAAGAAGAAGAACCTGAAAAAACTGTCGATACATCTATACCTGATATGCCCCCCGTTTCTATTAATCCGGAAAGTAGCGGTTCTCTGACACCAGGTACTGTAGCAAGCCATGCGCTAAAAACACCTACTCCCAATCCAACACCGAGAGAAGAATATCCACGGTGGCCCGGTTCAGATAATTCAAATACCAGCAACGATGATACGCACGGACATGCCGATAGGAATAGATCTCAGGAAAGTTTTCCACGGTGGCCGGATTCTACTAAATCCGAATA
>CALARM010000606.1 GCA_937888925.1 uncultured Synergistia bacterium
CTGGGAGTGGGAGGATTCTTCGGCGCAGTGGCCAATATGCTTATTGCTTCTTCACTTGTTCCTGACAGCGGAATTATGACCCTTATGGATATGGTAAACGGTATAGGAATGATAACCATCTTTCTTACAGTTGTGCAATCGACTATTTCTCTTTATCTATATGATATTATGGAAGAAGTTCCTTTATCCCGTCTTTATGACAGGATATCACTGGCAATTTTTGCAACAGGTGTCCTGGTTATTAATATTCTTATACCTCTGGTGGGTATAGTCCGTTAATTTTTTATTTTCCGGTGAAGAGGTTTTGGATATCCTTCCGCTATTACTTTGATTTAGAAGAATGGCTAATTTGTTGAGTTTTTAGAATAGAATAAAACCAGATATTGCAAGGATAATTCATAATCAAAGTACTGGCGGAACAACATCTCTTCCGATAACATCCTGATAAAGTTCTTTACAAATCTGTTGACTGGTTCCTATAAAAAGTTTAAAATATGCTTATTCTATATTGAAAGGGGAAGGATATATATGTCACTTGAAAGCGCAAAAGCATTTATTGAAAAAATGCAAAAAAATGATGATTTTGCACAATCTTTCTTTGCATGCTCCGAGCCTGAAGCCAGAAAAGCTTTTATTAAAGAAAAGGGGTATGATTTTACAAAGGAGGAACTTGACGAAGTAAGAGTTGGTTTTGATGAGGTAGCAGGCGGTAAGTGTTGCGGACACTCGTGTGAGCATGATATTGAGCCATCATGTTCCAATGAGGCTACGTGTCGCGATAGTCCGTGTTTGGATAGATGACCTCCCTGTTGGGAGGGAGCTTTTGCAAAAAGGTGTGGAAATTTCTTTTTCACAATTTATAGATCCAGTAATGGCCATCGTTTTTAAAAGTTCAGTTTCTAAATTTCCACAACTTTCTAATATAGCTCCCCGATAAATCTTTTACTCTTTCTGTGTAAACAGTTAACAGATTTGCACCAGACACCTGTTACGAATCATAGTTCTCATATTCATGGAAGTATGGCGAAAATTCTGGCAGGGAACCCTGAACTGCCTTCTGGTTTGGGAAAACTTACCACTACAAGCGCTCCTGACTCAGGCACCTTATCCAGATTTGTAATAAGCTCTATCTGATAATGGTTTTGTTTAAGTATGTATGTCTCCAGAGTATAGTCATCTTTGCTGGTTGAAAGGCCGGGATCCGTATCGGTAGTTTCATGGCCTGAGGCGGTAATCTTAACCTGTTCATAGAGATATTTAAGGACTTCCATACTCCACCCCGGATAATGGGAAATACCTTCAGAGTCTTTATTTTCCATTGCTTTCATATCAGGCCATCTTTTTGACCAGTCACTTCTCATTGCCACAAAGGCACCTTCAGGAATGGTGCCGTATTTTTCTTCCCATGCCTTTACATCATCCATAGTTATCGTATAGTCAGGGTTTTCTTCCACTTTTTTATGAACATCAATGACTACCAGAGGCATAATCATTTCTTTTACGTCAATCTGATCCACTGTGCGAAGTCCTCGTGCAAAGTGAACAGGAGGGTCTACATGGGTTCCCCATTGACCTGCATGACAGTAATACTCGGCATAAAAGCCGCTTCCCAGTGAACCATTACCAGGGTCATACCAGTAAAGAATTTCTCTTTTCTCATCAGGGAAACCCGGCCAGTGAGGAATTCCCGGTTTGAAAGCATGTGTGAGATCGACAAATTCCTTTGTTTTGAGAATTTCCCATATCTTCATCAGGGAAATTTCGTCAGAGCTTTCTGCATATAGTACTGAAGATAAAAGTAATGTTATGATGGAAATAAACAGAATAATTTTGCCGGTTTTCATAAGTTTTTCCTCCATTAATCATATTTTATAAATAATTCTATAGAATTCCTATGTTTGACCTTCCTGTTTCTGATAAATCCAATAAAAAATTCGTTTACTATTTCAGATGTTGATTGTTAATTTCATATAATTAAGAAGAAGTGAAAAGTGAATGGTAATTGGAATTGTCCTGATCACTTGATTGATATAATACCAAATTGCAATCAAGTTTATCTTTATAAATTCCATGGCATTGCCTGCCTGGCGCTCGTCCGAAAAAAATCTTAACTGGAACAGCCATATTTGTTAGAGCTTACATCATGCCGGTTTGCATTATATTTTATTCAAATAGACCTGTGTCGTCGTGATATTTTTTTCTCCGGAGCACCGGGCAGGCAATGTACTAAAGTTGATAGCCAAATGATATAACTCATATTTTATTTAATTACTATAGTTTTAGTATATATAAAATATAATTTATTTTTGTTTTTGTATTGTTTTATGGTTTTAAAATTATATATAGGAAATATTGACTCTATTTTCTTAAAATGATATACTAAATATAATAAAAAAAAAGACATTCTTTGTAAACTCATTTCAGGCGGAAAATAAATATTTATGAAGTTAAATAATTATGGTTACAGTATATTAGAAATGGCTCTGGCTATTTCGCTTTTCAGTATATTTATGGCAGCAGTTTTTTCGGTTTTCAGCTATGGATTTAAAAGCTGGAAATTGATTGAAACAAAAAGTGATTCACAGCTTCAGGCGGAAGTTGCCCTTGCACGGATAGTAAGTGATTTAAAATCCAGTGATATATCATCTGTAGTAACAGGAGACGAATATGTAGCTTTTGAGACTGCCTGGTCTGATCCGAACGAGACTGTTACTTTTAAAAAGCTGGGAGGTTATCCACTCTGGCAGGGATATATTCTGTATTATACATTCCCCAGAGATTCCGACGCTGTAAATAAAAAATTATTAAGGAAATATATAAATCACAGTGCTTCCGGTCTGGCAACCAGAATGACAGATATAGATATGTATCTTACGGATAATTCTGTCAATGATGAAAATTTAAGGACAGTTGCCAGGAATATTTATGATCTTCAGATTACGACAGGAACCAATAGATTTATAGTAGATATTATTTTGAAAACAGAAAAAAAATTCTCTGAAAAAAGACTGGCCTATGAAAAAGATTTTTCAGATAATATTGCTGTAGATATTGTAACATTAAAAGCTTCTATAAGCCCAAGAAATACACCTTAGAGAAAGGAAGGTTTTTTTCTATGTACGGCAATGATAGGGGTATGGCCCTTATAACCATTCTTTTGATGCTTATTATTCTTGTTATGTTAATGTCAGCGCTGGTAGCGATGAATACGAACAATATTTTTTATGCTTCCACTTATCTTAATAAGATTTCTGCCTCTGCTGCAGCTGAATCCGGTATCGCTTATGCCATATATGCCCTTCAGAAAGATCCTTCTTTTAACAGTGATATTCAGGAACATACGGAATGCGGTAATTTTACAGTAAATTTCTGTCGCACAGGCTATAAACCGGAATATTTTTCATATAATAATCTTACAAATGGCTCTCCCGTTGCAGGAGGATCTTTTGACGGAGGAGACGTGCTTCCTTATTCCGTAGATCTCGTTGTTACAGGTAATTCAGGCCCTGCAACAAAAAGGATAAGAGTAACGCTGACAAGATCTATTACGAATGATGCCGGAAGAATCAGCGGATGGGCCGATGTGGACGGAGGTATATTCAGGGTTTCCAGAGTGATTACCCCTCAGGATCCTTCCGGACAGGGTTCTTTTCATTCTAATTCTTCCGGAAACCCTTTGCTTGATCCTCCTCTTGCAATAAAAGTAGACCCGAACTGTCAGGTTATAACTTCTGACGGAGTAATAAGTGCAGTAGGAAATATTTCTCTTAACAGCACTGATACTACTCTGAAGGAAGGTTCTCTTCCTAAACAGATTACTTCCATAGATATTGACGGAATAATATCTACGGCAGAGAATAAGATAGCCCATTCTCCGGGCGGTGATTACAGGGTTAAAGGAAGTCACGGTAATTATAAACTCTACCATAACGGAAGTCCGGTAGATATAACAGGTATTACTGTAAATGATAAAGGCGCTATTGTTATTAATAAAGATGTATTTTTTGAAGGTGATATGAAAGTTTCCTTTGAGGTTTCTGAAGAGGATCTTCCGGATGCAGGTATTGTACTTGAGAAAAAGAATGACAGATCTCCTGTTGTATATATTAAAAGTGATGGTGCTAAAGAAGACAGCTTGAATATCATAGGTAAAATAACAGGAAATGGTTCTGTCTGTACATCGGGAAAGACAAAGTTTATTATGGAAACAGATATTGTGTCAGATCTCGACCCCGGTGTGGCTCTCCTCAGTAAAGATGATGTAAATATACATCTTCCGGCAACTCATGTGAGACCTGCAGAATTGAATATGACCGGTCTTGTTTATACATATGGTAATATTAATGCTGATTTTTATAAGAATGTATCTCCATCTGATAATCCTGTTTCTGTTTCGGCATGGCCTGCCGACTGGGAAGATATTGTATGCGGTGTATCGCAGGAAGTCTATGCTCTTCCTGTAGATAATTTCGATATATATGATACAGTAGATCCGCCTTCCATTCCAGGCTTTTATTGGAACTTTACAGGAGGTAATCATAATGATCCCTTTGATGCTGATGATCCATGTAATGGAACTATTACGGAAAATCCTGACGGTACATTTACATTCAACGGCGGAGCAAGTAATGGTAATGACGCATCTATCAGGTATTTTTCCGGCCCTCATGGTTCAGGGAAACGTGGCGTTCCTTTTGTTATCGGAGACGGGAATGAAGTTACCCTTACGGAACATGGATTTGAACCTCCTCTTACGATACGTGATTCTTCTCTCATTTCGGATTTTGGAAGTGAAGAGAATCTTTATAAATCTTTATACGGTACCCTTAAAAAATATGATCTGAAAAATAATTCCAGATCAAAGCTGGTTTATACCGTTCCTTGTGACGGAAAGCGTTATGCTCCCAATATAAATATTACGGGTGCTCTTGTAATAACAGATCCGAATAATCTTGACGGAAGCGGAGCTTTTAATCCGCAGAGTGGAAATATGACCGTTAAACTTAGAGATCCTGATTTTGAAAATAAAGGAAATCTGAGTCTTATTTACTCCAGTAATTATGAAAAACTTCTCGGAAATTCTTCTATATCGGGTAAACTCCGTGTTACAAGCTGGGAAGAACTTAAACTGTAAAACGGTCTGTCATTTTTTTAACCGTTAAGATTATGATGCCCAAAACATTGACTGGCCGGCAGTCAGGATGCCGTTCTGCCTCTCGTGGCAGCGGACGGCAAAACTACGCTTTTGATTTTGTCGGTTTTCGTACTGTCTGGAGTGAAAAATAGCCGGAATATATAAAAATCATTTTATCCCTTTATCTTCATCATCATATGAGAAATCAGAATATAGTTTCTTCACACATTCAGGACAGATACCGTGAGAAAAGCGAGCCTCCGTATGTCTGGTAACATAGGCTTCTACCTGTTCCCAGTAGCCCGTATCGTTTCTGATCTTTTTACAACTGGCACAGATTGGTATAAAACCTTTTAATGTTTTTATCTCTGCTATGGCTTTCTTCAGTTCCTGAATGGTTTTTTCACGTTCTGCTTCGGCTTTTTTTCTGTCAGTAATATCTATCATTACCGCCAGAAAATATCTTTCCCCCTGGCTTTCTATTATGTCACCTGAAATCAATCCTTCACGGATACGGCCGTCTTTTGTTTTCAGTTTCGTCTCGAATTCACGGATACTTCTATGTTCTACAATCATCTGTATCATTTGTTCCAGTTCCTCTGCATCTGCAAATAGCTTCAGTTCTTTACTGGTTTTACCTGTGAGTTCTTCTTTTGAATATCCCAGGGTGTTCAGAAAGGCATCATTGATGTCAACCAGTGTCCTGTCTATGGCTCTTGTCACCGACATAAGTGCCGGGTTCATTCTGAAGAGTTTATCGAACTTCTGCAGAGCATCCTGTTCCTTTGTGAGATCTTTCGATATGCTGAACATACAATTTACGCCGCTCCATTTCCCGAACCATATACGTGTTTCCACTGGTATTATCGATCCGCTTTTATTTGCGAGAGGAAGGGGACAGGTATTGCGTTTGCCACGGAGCATGTCTGACACTATTATTACTGCTTCATCTCTGGATGATGGCGGATGCATTTCAATTATATGCATCGTCCTGAGTTCGTCCAGGCTGTAGCCGAGTTTCTGTGATGCTGCACTGTTTGCGTAGACAATCTGTCCTTCCGTATTACTGACAAAAATCATATCTCCGATGGTTTCAAAGAAGGTACGGTAGTTTTCTTCACTTTCTACCAGCATGGTTTCTGTTCGTTTTCTTTCAAGTGCATTGGCAA
>CALARM010000607.1 GCA_937888925.1 uncultured Synergistia bacterium
ACGGATCATAAAGTCCTGTTGTATAAATACCGCCTTTCCCGCGAAAATCCGGTATACCTGCACCTGTAGATATACCTGCTCCTGTGAGAGCAACAATATAATTTGAGCCATCTATAGTTTTCTGTAATTTTTCAATATTTTTTTTCATAATAATAAATTTTCTCGATTGTCGTGATATGTGACGCGTAACGCGTGACTGGTAGAAATAATTTACACCTCACGTCTCACGTCTCACGCATTACGCATCACGCTCAGTATAACTCCGGCACTTCTCCTCCTGACCGTTTCATGAGTTCCCTCATGGCTTCAGGAATCCTTCCTTTTGCCGTACCTGCAGTGCAGAATGGAATAGCTTCCATAGAAGATTGAAGCTGAATATATGGTAATGTTACAAAAAGTTCATCTTCGGAAAGTCTTACCATTTTTCTTGCAGTAATATCACCAAAGGATATATTTACTTTTCCTGTAACCAGCGGATAAGTAATGACAGACCGGCACAGTGAACCTGACGGGTCACATTCCATAGGCAGACCTGTTTCAAAAGTGGTAAGATGGACCAGCCTTGCTGCCTGCCAGGCATTACATATGAATATTACTACATCGGGTTTTAACTCTGCCTTACTCAGCGGAGCAAATATAATATGTTCTGCCATGCCCATGGGAGGTTTTATTTTTGCCATAGCCATTGAACGATGTATGGCAGAAGGACATGCGTAAAGTTTTTCTCCGTCAATAAGGAATTCTCTCAGTGTTTTCATATCTTCAGGGCGAAATCCTCCCAGACCGAGATACTGGGAACCTCCGCCGCAACCGGAATTTTCTTTCGTAAGATCTATGACTTCTCCTGCAGAAGCTTTACCTATTGCTCCGCAGACCCAGGTCTTCTTTTTTGACACCTCGAAATTTACACTGTCAGTATAGGTTATGCTGACAGGTTCTTTTTTCAGACCGATAACATCCATTAATTCTTTTGACCAGTTTTTCCATTTCATAAAAAGTTCTCCTTTTACTCATTGAAATTTTTCCGGCATACCTTTTTCTATCCAGTCCTCGTACTGCATCATTACGTTATATTTCTCGAAAACCTTTATGTTTATCATCCCGGTAATACATATAAAGAACAGTATGAGAAAGAATTTGTAATTGCCTTTTTTATATATACACCATAGAGTCATAATTATGCTGAACACAGATAATAGAGCATATACATAGAGCATGTTTGATGTGTTAAATCCTGTATGGCATGTATTGTTCATGCTCATGGAATATACATTGAAAAGAATAATCGATAGTGAAACCATAGTTATTAGAGAAGCACTTATTTTATTCATTTCCCATTTTTAATCCACTCCGAAATATCTTTTATAATATATTCCGGTATATTTCCTCCGAACATATATTCATCGGGACTGCTTTTACCTTCTCCTTCTATAAACAGGTGGTTGAGGAGAGGATAGGTTTTAAATTCTACATTTTTTTGACCTGCAAGTCCTGATTCCCATAGTTTAAAATCCTTCATGGTAACCTGATAATCTCTTTCTCCCTGAAGTATTAACAGAGGCCGTTTTATCTGTTTTGCTGTTTCTAAAATATTATATTTTCTCAAATCAAGCCAGTATTTCGGATATACACCATAGAGTAATTCATCCGGTGAATTTTCATTTAAAGCTTTTATTTTCTCGACAATCCTTTTTACTTCGTCTAACTTTACCTTTTCATCATCACTTATATTCCCGTCAAGAGAGTAAATATAATTTATCTGTTCCAGAATTTTATCATCCAGCGGTAATGTTGTACCTGCTAGTATGATAAACCCTGCTGCATCAGGTGTAAGTAATGCTATTTTCGGTATAAGGGTACCGCCGAGGCTGTGACCCAGTATAAAGATTTTGTCAGAGTCTATTCCTTCCGTATTCTGCAGTAATTTTAATCCTTCCAGAACATCGTCAATGGTTTCTTCTTTTACGGTAAGTTCTTTCATTGATACCATTTTTTCACCATATGTTTTTGTTCTTTTTTCATAGCGAAGGGTGGCTATTCCCCGGGAGGCAAGTCCGAAGGCAAGATCTCTGAAAGGTTTATTTGCGCCAACTGTTTCATCACGATCATTGGGGCCTGAACCATGGACGAGTATAACGGCAGGGACAGACCCTGTTACTTTCGGTATAGTGAGAGTTCCCGGCAGAGCCCATTCTCCCGAACCGACTGTTACTTCTTTTTCTGTAAAACTATCAGGTTTTACATAGGCAGGTATTTTATATTCAAGGGATGTTCCGGGAGGTAGAAACCAGAGACCGCTTATTTCTTTTTTATTGTTAAAGACTATCTGAATATCGAGAGAAGTTTTTTCAAATTCACATGTTACATATATAACATCATATTCCGATTTCTTTTCTTTTCTGATAGCTGTCTGTTTTTTTAAAGGCCCTGTTTCTGCCACGATTTCTTTCCAGGCTCCCTGCAGTTTATCTGCAGGCATTAATCCTTTTACTGTACTGTCAAAACATGTTTCTGCCTGTATAAAATTCTCTTTTGCCAGTAAATCAACAAATTCTTTTGCCAGATCTTCACACGATCTGTCACTCTGTCCGTAACAGATGCCAATTAAGATGATAAACAATGAAATAAAGAGAAGAAATTTTTTCATAAATTAACTCCTTTCGAGCGTGACGCATAACGGGTGGTTCGTGATGCGTGATGCATGATGCGTATTTAATCCCAGGGCGTTTAATTAAACGCCCCTACTCACCTTTCACCTTTCACTACTTACCGGGAAGAAACCATAAACCATTTATTTCTTTATTTTCATTAAATACTATTTTTACATTTATAGGGCCTTTTTCAAAAGAGCAATTTATAATTACAACATCAAGACCTGCTTCTGTGTCTTTTTTCATACCTTTCTGGCCTTTATAAACTCCTGCCTGTGCCAGAAGACTTTTCCATGCTCCTTTGAGTTTAACTTCAGGAAGGGAACTTTTCATTATACTGTCGAAATAGGTCTCAGCGGTTTTAAAATCTTCTTTTACAAGCAATTTGAAAAAATTCTTTGCCAGATCGGTAATTTCACCTTTTTTTATTTCCTCCGGTTTTACTTCTTTTTGCGGAGAGATAAACCATAAACCGCTTATTTCTTTCGCGCTGTTAAATGCGATTTTTACATCAACAGGAGTTTTTTCGAATTCGCATGTTATATATACAACATCGTATTCACCTGCTTTATCTTTTTTTGTAACTGTCTCTTTTTTAAAATTTCCTGCGTTGGTTATAAAGCCTTTCCAGCCATCTTTGAGTTTCTCTTCAGGGAGAGCAGTTTTCATTGTGGCGTCAAAATAGGTTTCAGCAGTTTTAAAATCTTCCTGTAAAAGCAAATTGAAAAATTCCTTTGCAATATCTGTAATATCATTTGCTTTCGATATTACCGGTTCTTTACAGTACATGAGATAAAAACCTGATACAACAGTAATAATTAATAAAAACCATGTAACTTTTTTCATAAACATGTCCCTCCATAAATGTTATTTAAATCTATAATTGAATCCTATATTAAATAACCATGCTTTATCTATACAGGCCATACCTCTTGTCACATTCAGAGTCATCTGTAAATTATCATTTAAATTTACGGTATAACCTGTATTGAGATTTGTGAGTCCCACACCGCCGGGATCTTTATTGGGATATTTTACTCCTCCTGAAATAAAAATATAATGATCTTTATTTATTTTATAACCAAGCTGCATACCTGAAATAATCTGATTATATCTTTCTTCACTGTTTGTGTCCCTGTTGTTCAGAACCAGTACAGTTCCTGAAAGATCCCATTTATTATTAAATTGATAATCTATAAGATAGGCAATTCCCGGTTCCGGTGCACCATCGCCAAAGCCGGCACTTCCTGAAGGAAATGTCACAGTCCCGAGTAAAGCCATGGCAGGATTTTCGTCTCTGAAATGCCATTTAAAACCTACGGAAACATCATTAAAACCCCATCTTGGAGATTGATATTCCAGAAAGCTACTGAAAATTCTTATTTCCGTCTGAGGTCCTGTATCTATACGGAGAAGAATCGGGAAATAGTTTTCAGTAGCAGTATTATCTTTATATGGCAGCGATACGAAATCTATTTCAAGCTGAACATATCCCTTTTCCAGGTCCTCCGGTTTTATAACGTCAAGATATTCCCCTTCTATAAGATCAATGGTTTCAGTCTCTTCAGCATCTCCGTCAGAAGAAGAGTTATCGCTGTTTGCTATGACTTTATTGGAAGAGGAAATAGTGAAGTCCGTCTTTACCGGCAGAGAAATTGTTTCTATATCTGCCAGAAGAGGAATTTTTATAGAGATAATTAAAAATAGTATTAAAATTATATGTTTCATAAATTATTTATGGGCATCGTGAAGGGTAAAGAGTGAAGGGTGAAGTTAGGATAGTTTCTCATTCTTCGTTAGTGAGAGGAGAGGTGATATGTGAATTATCTTTTTCTACTCTTCACTTTTCACTTTTCACTTTTCACTTTTCACTTTCTCAAGAGTTCAGACACAATACCCACATATCCTTTAAAGGCTTTTTTCATTTCTCCTATTTCTATATATTCATTTGTTGTATGAGCAAGGGATTCCAGAGAAGGGCCAAAGCCTATAATCTGGCATTTTTTATCAGGATAGATTTCTCTGTATTTAATTACGGCACTTCCGTCTGTACAGAAACTGTATGCCCCTATTTCAACGGGAATTTCTACTTTTGCAAGGCCTTCTTTTGCTTTTACAACCATTTCATCACCTTCATCTGTCTGCCACGCAGGAGCGAATTTATTCTGTTTTATCGGCACTCCTGTATAGGTAATACATTCATCTTTTGCATATTCTACAACAGGTGTTTTTAAAGAAGGATATAATCTTTGCCCGTGTTCTATTACATTGGACATATTGTCTTTTACTATTTTAAGGATTGATTCTTCCGTATCACCAGGAAGTGTTCTCACATCATAGGTAAGTTCTACTTCATTTGGAACTGTAGAATTTCCTCCTCTTCCGTTAAGACCTCCTCCTCCTCCTACAGGAATTTTTATATCTGTAGGGACAATATTTCTTTTACCAAGGAGAGCTACAGCTTCAGATCTGTACCATACGTGGAAGGCTTCTATTATAAAGGCAACCTGTTCTATAGGGTTAACAGTAGTTCTGCCTACAGAGGCATGTTTGCCGTATCCGAAGATACTTATAAGGATTTCACCTCTTCCTCTCTGGGCGATATTAAGTCTGCACTCAGATGCTTCACCTATGATTATATAATCAGGCTGTATCTTTTTAATAGCTTCCAGGAAACATACTCCTTCAAAGAGTTCTTCCACTACTGTTCCGACTATGTAGACTTCGCCGTCAAATTCATTTCCGTCAAGTTCCTTTATGAGTTTCATCGCATGAAACATTGTTGCAAAAGCGCCTTTCATATCTGATGCGCCGCGACCGTAAAGTTTTTGATCCTTTATTGCTGCAGAATAAGGTTTTATTTCTTCATCCCATTTTGCCGGATCCGCATTTACAGTATCAAGGTGTCCTGTAAGGACTATTTTTTTCCCTTTACCTGTGCCCAGTTTTATTTTTCCGATAAAATTTCCCATTTTATCGAAATATGCATCGTCGAAATTAAGTTTTGCCGCTTCTCTGATACATCTTTCCACTACGGTTTTTTCCTGACCTGAAAGACTTTTAAGCTGTATCAGTTTCTGGGCAAAGTGAAGTACATTTGAAAAATCGTAATTTTTGATTGATTGTAATAATTGCATAATTGTTTAACTCCTTTTTTATAATCGTGACGCG
>CALARM010000608.1 GCA_937888925.1 uncultured Synergistia bacterium
ATGGCAGATAAGGCTGAAATGGCAAGTATTAATAAAAGTGAATTTCTTGCCAGTATGAGCCATGAAATAAGAACTCCCATGCATGGCATTATTGGTATGTCCAGTCTTTTACTTGATACGGAACTTACTCCTGAACAGAGAGAATATACGGAAATAATACATAAAAGTTCAGATGCTCTCCTTACAGTTATAAATGATATTCTGGATTTTTCCAGAGTGGAAGCAGGAAAACTCGAACTTGAACCGGTCGATTTTGATCTCAGAAAAAGTATTGAAGAAATAATGGATCTGCTTGCTATAAAAGCACATCAGAAGGGTATTGAACTGAATTGTCTCTTTAATCTTGATGTGCCTTTTCTTTTGAGAGGTGATCCTTACAGGTTAAGGCAGGTTTTACTCAATTTAATCGGCAATGCCATAAAATTTACCGAGAAAGGTGAGGTAATACTGGAGATTAATCTGGAAAAAGAATGTGATAAAGATATTACATTACATTTCTCTGTTTCCGACACAGGCCCGGGTATACCGGAAGATGGACTGGCGAAACTTTTTAAAGCTTTTTCTCAGAGTATGGCAGGAAAAAAATATGGAGGTTCCGGTCTTGGACTTGCCATTTCCCGGAGACTTGTGGAAATGATGGGAGGAACTATAGGTGTTGAAAGTAAATCCGGTTTCGGCTCAAATTTTCATTTTACTTCTGTCTTTGAAAAACGCCCGAAAATGAGTAATTCTGAACCTGTTGTACCTGTAGAACTTAAAGAACAGCGTATTCTCATAGTGGATGACAATAGAACAAACAGATTGATTTTAACAAAATATCTATCTACACTGGGATGCAGATGTGATGAAGCAGGAAATGGTATTTATGCACTTGGAAAATTACATCAGGCTTACTCTGAGGGAGATCCTTTCGGAATAGCTATAATTGACAGAAAAATGCCGGAAATGGACGGAGAAACACTGTGTAAAAATATCAGAAGTTCTGCTTCACTTAAAGATATACTGATTATTATATTGACCTCTCTTGATAGACGAAGCGAATTGAATGAATTATATTCTATATTTGTTGACGCATATCTTACAAAACCTGTAAAAAACGCACAGCTTTACAAAACTATTGTAACTCTCATAAATAATATGACGATTTCAGAAGAAAAACACAGGGGAAGTACGCTGAAAATACCTGTTTCCTCCTGTACAGATAACAGTCTCATTCTTATTGTAGAAGATAATGAAATTAACCGCCAGGTTGCTCTTCATATTACAGGTAAACTCGGTTACAGAGGATATGTTGTCAGCAGCGGTGAAGAAGCATTAAAAGCTCTTGAAGAGAGTCACTATGATCTTGTGCTTATGGACATTCAAATGCCTGGTATGAATGGATTTGAAACTACAGAGATTATTCGCTCTCCCTCTTCAAAGGTTTTAAACCATAATATACCTGTAATTGCTATGACAGCCTATGCATTAAAAGAAGATTATGAAAAATGTATGAATGCAGGAATGGACGCTTATATTTCAAAACCTGTTCATCCTGATGAACTGTTTACATTAATAGAAAAGCATATATCTATGAAAAATAAAGTTGATAATCAGAAATCAAGAGTAATAGAAAAAGCTTTCCCCTCAGTCAGTCAGGATGAAGGTAATGAACATAAATCCCTGGAAATAGAAATTTTTGATGAAGCTGTTTTACTCAAACGACTTGCAGGGGATAAAGAATTTCTCAAAGAATTAATAAAGAAATCAGGTGAATTTATACCTGATCAGATAGAGAAACTCAAGAAATATAACAGTAAAAATAAATTCAGTGAGTTAAAAATACTTGCCCATAGTATGAAAGGAACCTTTGCAAATATTGAGGCAAGGATTTTAAATAAACTGGCTTCTCAGCTTGAAATGGCTTCGGACGAAAAAAATACATGCAGAATTGCTGAACTTATAGAAGAAGTGGCAAAGGAATTTCATAAATTTTCTCATGTTGTTGAAAAAAACATTTTTGCAGATTAATAATAGAAAAAGGATATTTTGCCATGATTTTCTCTGATATTACTGAAAATAAAAAAACACAGGAAGAAATTATGCCTGCAAGACAGATGTTACAGAAGGTTATGGATTCAATTCCCCAGTTTATCTGCTGGAAAGATCGTAACTCTGTTTTTCTTGGTTGTAATAAAAATTATGCCAGGATGATAGGACTTTCCGATCCTGAAGAAATTGTTGGCAAAACTGACTGGGACTTACCATGGAAAAAAGAAGAAACGGAATTTTTTCTTGAATGTGACAGGAAGGTTATGGACTCCAATAAGCCTCAATATCATATTATTGAACCGGCTTTAAAAGCAGATGGAAGTCAATCCTGGCTTGATACAAGCAAAGTACCCATTCATGATGGACAGGGTAATGTTACAGGTATTCTGGTAGCTTTTGAAGATATTACGGAACGCAGAAATAGAGAGGATGAAATCAAAAGACTTAATACGGAACTGGAACAGAGAGTTAAAGAACGTACTGCCCAGCTTGAAGCTGCCAATAAGGAACTGGAAGCTTTTGCCTATTCTGTTTCTCATGACCTGAGAGCTCCTCTGAGGAGTATAGATGGTTTCAGCCAGGCACTGTTTGAAGATTATTATGATGTTTTAGATGAATCTGGAAGAGATTTTCTTAAACGTATTCGTTCTTCAGCCCATCGTATGTCACAACTCATAAACGATCTTCTTGAACTGTCAAGAGTCAGCCGGAGCCATATGAATTATGAAGAAGTTAATATAACGTCTCTGGCTAAAACAATAATAGAGGAACTTTACGGGAGAAACTCTGAAAGACAGGTTAATTTTATTGTCAATCACTCTATTACAGCAAGAGGAGATAATAATTTAATTAGAATAGTTCTGGTAAATCTTCTTGAAAATGCCTGGAAATTTACTTCAAAAGAGGCTTTTTCAGAGATAGAAGTAGGTGTGATTGTAAAAGACAGTAAAAATATTTATTTTGTCAGGGATAATGGCGCAGGTTTTGATATGAAATACGGAGACAAACTTTTCGCACCTTTTCAGAGAATGCACAGTGCAGA
>CALARM010000609.1 GCA_937888925.1 uncultured Synergistia bacterium
TATCCGGTATGTAATATTCAATTCCAAGCCACATTTAGATCACTTCCTTTCTGTTATTCTCTATGGAACTTCGGCTTTTGCATCCTGCCCCTTTCCCGGCCTTCGTCCCTTAACCTGTTCAGACCTTCCTTCCGTCTGCCTGTTAAGCTTTACAACCCCGCCCTGCCTGCTACTTGCCTTTATTCTTTTGTCAATGTCCTTATATTATCTATTATAATGATTTTTTACTAAATGTCAATAGTTTTTAGTAAAATTAAATAAGATTTTTATTATTTTTTATTGACAAATAATAATTATTTGTTATATAATAATAAACAGGAGTTGAATTATAATGAGAACCACAAAGGAAAAAATACAATTTATAAGAGAATTAAGAGAAAAAGGTATGAGTTTTGAAGAAATAGGGAAACAGTTAGGAATTACTAAACAAAGAGCTAATGTAATTTATTCCTATGATCCGACATTAATAACTACAACAAAATGGAGTAAACTGTATCCTACCTTCATTGAAGAATATACAATTAATAATTTACCTATTAATAAGATAGCAGAAAAATATGGATGTTCTATTAGTGTTATTCAGAATTGCTTTAAAAAAAATAATATAAAAGCCAATAAAAAAAGAGGTAGAAAACAGTCTTCTGAGGTTACAGCATAATGGAATACAAAATTTATGATAAAACGCTAAAAGAATTATTCAGTCGCCCTGAGATAGTAAAAAATTTTCTACAGGGATTTGTAGATGCCGAATTTATTCAGGATATAGACTTCAATCGGATAGAGAAAAAGAATACCAGCTATATCACTAAAACCTTTAAGGATAGATATACTGATCTGGTGATAAAGCTGAATATGACAGGAGGCAAATGTGCATACCTATATATTTTGTTTGAGTTTCAATCTACTATAGATAAACTCATGCCGTTAAGAATACTAAATTATATGCTCTTACTTTATGAAGATCTGATCAAACAAAAAGAGATATCAATTGATGAACCTTTGCCGCCTGTATTTCCAGTAGTTTTATACACTGGCACTAAAACATATAATGCTTCTACCAGGATAGAGGATTTGATAGCCCTGCCTTACAGGAGGTTACAGAGATATGTCCCAACATTCGAACATTATCTTGTAACATTACATTCTAAACCGAGAGAAGAATTAAAGAAAATGACTGCCCTGGATAATATGATTGCTGGTCTATTCTATTTACTAACAGCCGGAACACAGGAGGAAATGAAAGAGGCTGAACAGTTTGTAAGTGATAAGATAGATTATGCTTCAGAATTTGGCCGGTTCTATGTAATATGGCTCAGGAAATATTTGAAGCATAGAGGCATAAAAATTAAAACTCATGTTAAGGAAGGAGGGAAAGTAATGCTTGAGACAGTAATTGAAAATATAAAAAATGAACGTCAACAGGAAGATATTTTAAAGATACTTAGAAAAAAATTAGGAGCACTTCCTCAGTCTATTGAAGAAAACATAAAAAATATTCATAGTGTGGAGAAGCTAGAAGAGATACTCTTAGCTATTCTGGATGTAACTTCTATCGTGGAGGTAGAAAAAATTATTAATACATAAGAAGAGTTTATTATGAATTGTTGACCTGATTTTTTTCAAATATGGTTTTTCAGATTTTTTATATAGAAAGTAAGTTTAAAATTTCATTAAAAATAAACAAAATAAACAATAAATATCGTTAAATACCTGTTTAATGACATCCTTGTTTTACAAAAGAGATTAAACGATAAAAATTATCAATTTAAACTCAAACAAAAGATAGAGTCTTCAATCCATTGTTATAACAAGCTTTTTCATACTAAGAATAATCCTACCGGCCTTTTCGATGGGATGGGCAAAAATACCCTATTAATTATTATATTAAATAATTTCTGCTTTGTCAAGTTTTAGGTATAATAATACATCTAAAAAACTAGTGTTTTCAATGCTTTTAATGCTTAAAAAATAATTAAAAATGATAAATTTATTTTTCTCTTAAAAATAAAACTTGACTAAGCAGGAAATTCTTGATATACTATTAAAAAGTTATTTTTATAAAATAGCAGAGGATTTGTAGTATGAAAAAACTAGATCTGGACACCTGCCGGAGCTTAAGAGAAGAAGGACTTACATATCAAGAAATAGCTAATTATTTCGACGTGACTAAACAGGCAGTGTTTGACCTTCTCGATAAAGCAGGAACACCACGTAAAACTAAATATTCCCAGTTCTATGAAGAATGGGAAGAATTATACCGTAATGGTATGGGAACTCATACTATAGCTGAAAAATATGGCTGCTCTCGTGATGCAGTACATAAACACATAAAGAAAAAATTCGTTATTGACAGGGGAAGAAAAAGAAAGAAAAAATCAGACTCTAATATTATTACATAAAGAAATATTGAACTACATTTAAAAGTGATCCACCTTTAATAAAATATCTCCCAAGGTGATTATAAGTAAAGATCAGGAGAATATACAATGACCGGAGAAGAGATTATTCAAATAATATCAGATGTTCAACAATATCAAAGTGAGCTGGATTATATTGAAATAAAACTTGCTCATAGCGGCACTCCAAAGAAATTGTTCGAAACTCTTTCAGCTTTTTCCAATCAGCCGGGTGGAGGTATAATATTATTTGGCCTTGATGAGAAACAGAAATTTAAGTTAGTTGGAGTCCAGGATGTTCACAGACTTCAAGAAGATATAAGCCATCTTGCTACAGCAGAAATGGAACCTCATCTCAGACCGGAATTTACGGTAGGAGTAATTGATGATAAAACCGTATTGGCTGTTGAAGTATTTGAACTACCACCTGAGCAGAAGCCATGTTTTTATAAAAATGCAGGGTTACAGCAAGGTTCTTATATAAGGGTTGGAAATACTAATCGTATTATGAATGATTATGAAATATTTGGATATATAAGCACGCGTACCCAGACAACATATGATGAAGAACCTGTTATTAATAGTAATCTGGAAGATTTAGACAGATTAAGTCTGGAAAATTATATAAAACAATTAAAAAAGACAAGATTTCAGGCTAAATATTTGGAGCAATCTTTTGAACAAATACTTTTACAATTAAGAATACTCAGTAAAGTAAATGGGAAATTACATCCAACTATAGCCGGTTTATTAATGTTTGGTAATTATCCTCAAGCATTTGAACCACAGTTAGTAATTACTTTTTTACAATATTATGGAACTACAGAAATAGAGCCTACACCAAGAGGAGAAAGATTTCTGGATAACCGTAAATTCGAAGGAACAATCCCTGAAATGATTGAGAGTGCGGTAAACTATGTAATGGCCAGTATAAAGAAAAGTAGTTTAATTGAAGACTTATGGAGAAAGGATATACCAGAATATCCTGAAGAAGCAGTAAGAGAAGCAATAGTTAATGCTGTAGCTCATCGTGATTATAGTCATTTTGTAAGAGGAAGTTATATTCAAATTAGACTTTTTGCTGACAGATTAGAAATTCAGAGTCCCGGCGGGCTATATGGCAATGTAACAGAGGAAAACATAGAAGAAGAACAATCAACCAGAAATCGTATATTGATGAGACTTATGGAGGATTTACATCTGGTAGAGAATCGTGGTAGTGGAATTCGGACAATGATTAGAACTTTTAACAAAGCTAATTTGGAACCACCTTATTTTCAGGATAAACGTACTTCTTTCTGGGTAATATTTCGAAACCATACATTAATTACTCCAAAAGCAATTGAATGGCTTAAACAATTTGCCAGATTGCCTTTAAATGACCGACAGAGATTGGCATTAATTTATTTACAGTATAGACATCAAATAACCAATAGTGAATATCAACGACTTAACTGTGTAGACTCTGTTACATCTAACCGTGAATTACGTTCTTTAGTTCAGTGTGACCTTGTGGAACAGAAAAATACACGTAGATGGGCTTATTATATATCCAAAATTGCTGATAATATAGAAAATTTTCAAATTAATATAATGTCAGATGAAGAGGCAATTTTAGAATATGTAAAAAAACATGGATATATTAAAAATTCAGAATGTCAGAAATTACTAAATATCAATTCAAATAAAGCTCAGTATATGCTTCAGAAGATGAAAGAGGAAAAAATTCTACAACATGTAGGAAGTAGGAAAACATCTAAATATATGTTACCATAATTTTTTATGGAGAATTTATGGAGAATTTATGGAGAATTTATGGAGAATTTTTTTAATATGGGCTGGATATTGAATTTGCAAAAAATTTTGCCAGTAATATAAAGAAATTTATCTGTAAAGCCATTAGCGACAAGGATTTCTTCTTTTTCATGGCTCAGGTAAGATAATTTTACGTAAGGAGAAAAAGTATGTCATATCGTTTATTAATCTTTTCTATTATAATTTTCATATTAGCCATTTTTTCGGTAAAAGTATTATCTGCAGATACTGCAGTAATCCAAGCCATTTCATTAGAGGTCAAACTGATCCCACAGGAGAAAGAGGGATTTATGGATTTACTCTCTCTGATTGAGAGGAGAATGAGTGAAATAGGGACTATTACAGAACTGAAAATAGATAAGGATATTGTGAATTTTGTAGTCAGTACAAATCTGACATCGGACCGGGTAAAGTATATCTTATCAAAAGAGGGTATACTTTATGTGAAGGATCAGGCTGGACTTAAGACATGTCTGAATGTAGAATATTCCTATTTTAATACAAAAACAGAACTTTCCCCGGAATTGAAGATATCTCTTTCCAGAGATAGTTCTGAAGCTTTTGCAAAGATTACCGAAGATAATATAAAAAAGAAATTGGCGTCTTATCTGGATGATGAATTACTATCAGAACCGGTTGTCATGGAAAAGATAACTGGTGGCGACTTAATGATAACCTTCGGATATGATCAGCCAGAATTTCATCCTGATGATATTGCCGTAATCTTAAGAAATGGGCCTTTGCCGGGAAAAGTTTCCATAGTTAAATGCGAAGAATACAAATAATTTGAAATGTAATTCAACCACCAGTTTCTCAGGTCAGTAACCTTAAGATTTTAATATAACTTTTTATTAATCAATTGATAAATATTATATTTATTATTATCTTTTGATATAATAATAGAAAGAAGGTTATAAGAATGTTGAAAGGTTATGTGAATGAGTTCTATAAATGTCTTTTCATCCTGCAATATATGATATGGATTTACCATTTGATAAATAATTTTGGGAAGGAGGAGAGAAAATGTTAGGAGAGAGCAATGAAAAATTATCTGTAAAAAATATATTTACCCGGGTCTGTATTGAATGTGATGGAGAAAATATTGAGTATGTTGAAAAACCTGATACAGTAGAAATAAGAGGAGAAGAAATACAGGTAATGGCAAAATACTGGCTTTGCAGAGATTGCGGGGCTGATTGGGAATTTTCCGATGAAGGAGAATATGATCAATTAGATGAAGCTTTCCGTATTTACCGTAACAGACATGGGATGTTACAACCGGAAAAGATAAACGAATTAAGAAAAAGAATGGGTTTTACCCAGGGAGAACTTGCTAAAATTTTCGGATGGGGAGCTGTAACTATTTCTCGTTATGAAAATGGTTCTCTCCAGAGTAAATCCCATGATGAACTTTTAAAATTACTTGAAAGACCTGAGACATTTTATCAGTTCATAAAAGAAAAAAATAACCTGGAAAATAAAGATAAATATTTGCAGCACATAGAGCAGACTTTAAATTTAGAAAAAGAATTACCTGTTAGTTTTTTAGAAAATTTATTATCCGGTAAGCCTGATGAATTCAATGGGTTTCAGGAAGTTAATATAGATAAGATAAAAAACCTTATATTGTTTTTCTGTAAAGATGATGGAATATACATAACGAAATTAAATAAATTACTGTTTTTTACTGATTTTAAATATTTTAAAGAATATACTCACAGTATAAGCGGTATGAGGTATAAACATCTGCCCTATGGGCCGGTGCCGGAATATTATCGCAGTATTCTTGAATTGTTAGTAAAAACAGGCGAATTAGAAGTAGAGTATAAAGATTTTGGTGATTATATCGGAGAATTATATAAAAGTGTAGAAATCACTGATTTGAGTGTATTCTCTGATGCAGAACTTGAGATATTACTTGAAGTAAAAAAGAAATTTGCAAAATCCGGAAGTAAAGAAATCAGTGAAATATCACATCAAGAAAAAGCTTATAGAGAAACAAAAGAAAATCAATTAATATCTTACTTTCATGCACAGGAACTTCAGATATAAATTTTGTTATTATAAAAGTTAATGAAAGTTAACTTGCATAATACAATAAAAATACAATTTAATGAAAGTTAACTTTTATTAAATTAATATCCAAGTTTCTCCAGATTGGCATCAACTTCATCAGAGAAGTGCAGATAAATAGCCGTAGTAGTGATATTACTGTGCCCGGCAATCTTCTGAACCTGTGGCAGCGGTATTCCCTTATTAACCAGCCTGGTCAGGAAAGAATGTCTCAGTGCATGAAAAGAAATTGCTATTCCCGCTCTCTTTGAGGATCTGGCAATGGTCGTTCTGGTATATTCATAACTTATGGTAAATCCTCTAAAAGTTTTTATCTCCTCTGACATATCTTTCGGCAGGTATGTTGTCCGGAATTTTCTCCCCTTACCGGTAATCTTAATAATTATATGCTCATTTACCTTTATATGTTTATCAGTTAGTTTTAGAACTTCATGGAGCCTTAGACCGGAATAAAAAGCAATCCTCATAGCCAGATTTAATTCCTTCCCTTTAGGAGTATCCGGCAATTTCTGAAGTATCTCCATAAAATCATCTTCCGAGATAAGTTTCCTCTGGATATATTCAAGATTCCTGCTGTCCCCTCTCTTCTTCCATTTCGGGATATCAATATAAGCAATTCCATGTTCTCTTAATTTTTTCGCCACAGATTTTGCCTGAAGATATCTGCTTTTAGATCTTACAGGTAAATTTCCTTCAATTAACCCTCTTGCAATTTTAATATATTCAAACTTAGTTTTATCTGAAAGAGAATAACCCATTATTGCTTCGAATCTCTTCAATTTCTCCTCCAGTCCATTATCTATATTCTCCTTTATTTTAGCCATTTTTATCACCACCTCATTTATATTATATCACTAATTATAAGTTAGTGATACATTTATTTTAAAAATTAAAAAATAGCTCAAACCTGGTTTTCTAAATTGAACCCATTAAAAATGTTAAATTATAGCTCCATATTGTTTAAGTATCTTCTTTTCTTCATCACTGAGCCTTGAGTCGGGATGTAAATCTCTCATGTCCACTCCCTGAACAAGAAGTCCGTAAATATTTCTTATTGTTCTTATAGTGTCTCCTGTCGTTACGTTCCATTCTATAATTTCTTCGTCCTGCCTATTTCCCACCAGAGCTGTCTCTGATAATGGATTATAGCTAAAAAAATCAAATTCGAAGTCTGTTTCATAAAAATTAAGACATTCTCCTGTAAGTACATCCCATTCTTTGAAAAATTTTCTATCACAGGTAAAAATTTTCTTTCCGTCTCTACTGTAAGAAATATATTTACTTTCCTTTAAACGAATCCATTTTTCTGAATGTACCTTTAAAAAATCTCGGGTTTTTATATCCCAGTCTTTCATATCCCAGTCGTTTATCTTTTCATCATAAGTGATTGATATTATTTCTATTTTGCCATCAGGCAATTCTCTGGAATTATATGACTTATAATCAGGTCGGATATGTGAAATATATTCCGGTAAATCCATAAGTTCACAGACATAGTATTCTGTATCTTCAGTATTAAAATCATAAGTCCTGATACATTTGCCCTTTTCCAGATGCCATTCTTTAATCTTATATCTACAGGCAGAAATAAACTTTTCTCCATTTTTGCTGTAACTTATATATCTGACATTCTTATTATGACTTTCAAAACTCTTAATATATTTGCTAGTTCTTAAATCTATTTCTTTTATAATTCCATTAAAATTTGCACAGAGAGCCTTTATTCCATCAGGACTGTAAACAATAAAACATATTTCTATATCGGAATCATATCTATTAAGACACTCTCCTGTTTCTGTATCCCATTCTTCAATAATAGTTCCACCGGAAATAATCTTTTTGCCATCGGGACTATAGTTAACACAGAATATCTTTTCAGAACTACTTTTATAAGTTCTGATTCTTTCTTTATTACCTGGATACCATTCTTCAATGGTATTATCTTTAATTTGCGCTATTTTCTTCCCATCAGGACTGTAACTTCTTAAGGAAAAGAAGTCAGATGATTTGTTATAGATTCTGAGGCAGATACCTGTTTCGCTATCATATTCCTGTATTATACCATCATCATCAATAGAAACAATATTTTTACCATCAGGGCTGTAACAGGCAGATATAATAGCCGGTAAGTTAATAGTAAATTCACTTTCTCCAGAATTAACATTAAATACTTCTGCCTCACCACTATTGTATATTAAAATAATCCGATCACCAGTTAAATTGTAACCAATAAAAGCAATCCAGAGAAAATCTCTTTTATATTTATATTCTCTGATATATTCCCCTGTTTTTGTATCCCATTCTTTTATTGTTTTCTTAAAATCTATAGAAATAATTTTACTTCCATCATTATTGTAATTTCCTTTAACTATCTCTTCAAAATGGCTTCTATAAATTTTGATACACTTATCAGATATAAGATCCCATTCCTGTAATATACCATCTTCACTCGTAAAAAACATTTTATTCCCATCAGGACTGTGGCAGGCAAAGGTAATTTTATCTATTGTAGTGTAATAGGTTCTAATACATTCTCCTGTTCTGGTATCCCATTCTTTTATTGTTTTATCACTGCTTCCTGAAACTATTCTATCTCCACTGGAATTGTAACTTACAAAATTAACATTATTGGAATGTCCCTTATAAGTTTTAATACATTCTCCTGTTCTGGTATCCCATTCTTTTATTGTTTTATCATCAGACGCAGATAAGAGCTTATTTCCATGAGTATTATACGTTATATATTCGATATAATCAGAATGTCCACAATAAACTTTTATGCATTCTCCAGTTTTTACATCCCATTCTTTTATGAGACCGTTAAATTCTCCTGAAATGATTCTTCTATCGTCCGGACTATAACTTACAAAAACTACATCTGTTCCTGTCTCATATATTCTGATACATGCCCCTGTTTTTACATCCCATTCTTCTATGGCATCTCCACCTGATATAACCTTATTACAATCATTACTGTAACTTACACATGTAACATATCTGGCTTTCCCTTTATAAATTCTGAAAGGTTTTATATCCCCCAGATTCCATTCTTCAGCACCTCTGTCATAAAGAGCTGCTATAGCACGTTTCCCATCAATACTATAACATCTTTCAGCGTGAGAAGCATAAAGTCTGCTATAACTTCTTATATATTCCCCTGTAACTGTATTCCATTCATATACTATTCTGTTTTTTGTTACAAATATTATTCTGTTTCCATCAGAACTGTAATTTATATATTCAATTTCTCCGGCTGCTCTTTCAAAGGTACTTATACATATACCTGTTTCTACATTCCATTCTTTTATTTTATTATCTTCACCTGTAGAGACGATTTTATTCCCGTCAGGACTATAACTAACATAATCAACTCTGCCGGAATGTCCCTGATAAATGGAAATACATTCTCCTTCCTCTAAATTCCACTCTCTTATAAACCCTTCAGAATCGCCTGTAAGGATTTTTTCTTCGTCAGGACTGTAGCATATTGATAGAATAAGGCCGGAAGGACTTTCAATAAAATTCACGTTATTCAATCTATCTGTTTCTAATATCCATTCTTCTATACCGTCTCCTCCAGTAATAATTTTATGTTTATCAGAACGCAAACATATACATTGTACATGTCCAGAATTGCCTTTATAGGTTCCAAAACTATCACCGTCTAATAATGTTAATTCAAAACCTTTATCATAAAGAGGTAATACACCAAATGCATGATCACAGGAATATATCCTTTGAGATGAAATAATAGAGATCTTTTCATATGTTTCAAGACATTTCCCGGTTTTTGTATCCCATTCTTTGGTTATGCCATCGAAGCTTTCTGAAATAATCCTGTTCCCATCAGTACTGTAGTTGACTCTTATTACAGATTCTGCATGTCCCTGAGGGAATATATTATCTCCATTAATCCTGCTGCCTGTCAGATTAGCACCATATAATTTCCCATCTATTTCCCCATGTCCGAGCATTACATTATTCAACAGGCTTTTACTCAGATCAAGATAGGAAAGATCTGTATCACTGAGATCCACTCTTTTAGCTTTCAATATTTCAATTATATTTAATACCCTGTAATCCTGTCTTTTCTCTTTTGCATTTTGCGAGATTAAAGAATCAATAAACAGTCCTATATCATCATTACTCATATTCTTTAAATTTTTACTTCTGAGTAAATCAAGTGCTCTGTCCAGAATAGTTTCTTTTATTACGCCTTTTTTATAACTCTTTTCAATCACAGGCCTTCTTTTTGGTTCCTCCGTAAGTTCTCCAATCATATTTCGAAGATATGAAGGGAAGATACGGGAATATAATTCGGGGAATGTGTTATCTCCGGATTTAATTCTTTCCTGTAATTTTTCCTTTATATAAACAGCAGAGAAATAATCTCTGAATTCAGAATGAAGAAAAGAGTAAAAACTGCTTTTTCCTGTATCTTTTAAGAGATAATATTTTTGTTTTAATTTTCTGATTGCTTCACTGATATTCTGTCTCTTACTGCTATCAAGAGAAGATAATATTTCATCAGAAATTAATTCATCAAGATATGGATATGTTTCGAGAAATTCTTCTGAAGAATAAAGGATAAATTCTTCCTGAATAATATCTTTCAGAATACTACGGCTTAACTCGAAGAGACCATTACTCTCCATTTCATAAGCAATTCTTGGCAGAAGATGTCTTAAATAAAATCTGTGTAATGCTTTCTTTTGTGGAGAATTTTTATCATGTCTTAAAATATAGTATTCTATAAAATTATGAATTATCTCTGCCTTATAACGGGGAATATAAATAAAGTCATAGTCTTCTTTACTATAATATTCTTTTATATATTTTTCTGTGTTGCAGTAAAGGGTTAACATCATAGGGTTTCTCAGAAGAGGGATTTCATCGAGTAAATCCTTTCTGAATATCATTTTTTTTGATGACATAAAAACTTCTATCTGTTCATCTTCCAGAGATGTAATAAAAAGAGAGTTTAGCCCCTGCCAGCCTGGTATATTATTCAGATCATAACGGCATGATATTATTATTTCCACACTTTTCATAAAATTTTTTATCTCATTCAGATTAAACAAAAGACTCGCTGTATCAACAGTAATTTCATCAAAACCGTCCAGAAGAAATACATAAGAAGGCAATTCTTTATTATTTATTTGGATTTTTTCTTTATTTCTGAAGAAATTCTTAATAAATCTGATTTCTTTATCAGAAGGCATATAATTTAAATATTCCTCTATAATTATATGCCAGATAATATCTTTTCTTCTATCTTCTGTTAAGACATTATATAATTGATTATATCTTGAAAGGCTTATGAATACTGGTATGGGACACATAGAAGGATTGGAAAGAAATCTTTCATATAATTTTAAAAGAGAAGTGGTTTTCCCTGCTCCTCCTTCTCCTGTTATTACGGCATGCCATCTATCAGGATTTTGCTGTAGTAATTCAACTGCCTGCCATGAATGTAATTTCTTCTCTTCAAAAACTACATCTGCAAGTATTTCATCTGCTATTTCTATAAAAGGATAGATGTTTTTAAGGATTTCCCCATAATGTTCTTTAGATTTATTAATGGAAATATCCGGATTAAAGGTAAGTTTTTCTACTACTTCCAGGGCTGAAGTATATCTTTTGCTTTTATCAGGATGATTTGCTTTATCCATAAATTCTGCAAGACGGAGGTATTCGGTTTTATCGATACCTTCCCAGTTGATCCCTCTGTCTTTTTTTGTAATTCCTCTGTAATTAAAGGCAGATCTTTCAAATAAAACCTCAAAAATACTCGCAGAAAGAGCATATATATCATCAGAAAGACCGACAGGTAATCTTAAAGAAACATCGGGTGAACAATAAGGAGATGAACCTCCGGCAGGGACTGATCCGGCTTTTGTGGACAGGTCGAAATCGGTAAGGGTTACATTATTTTTATTTACAATTATATTCCCCGGTGTTATATCTCCATGAATAAAATTTTCCCTGTGTAATTCCGACAAGCCTTCACAGAGTTTTTTTATCCATTCCATAATGATTTCCTCTCTTTTTCCTTCCTTCAATTCATCAAGGTAAAGAGGCAGAACTCCTTTTATTTCACTCAAAGGTTCTCCTTCAATCCATTTGAGTAAAGCAGTTATTTCATTATTTTTCCATTCACGTCTTACTTCCAGAACTCCTGCAAGATAATTTCCTCCTGTTTGAGCACGGACTTTTGCATAGGCTTCCATTGCCTGTTCAGCTATATCTTTATTGGTTATAACCTTTGCCACATAGGGCCCTGATAGTTCCTCTCCTGTTTTTCCATCTATTTCTTTTACTTTAAAGGTACATCCAACATTACCTGAGCCAAGTTTATTTATTATTTTATAATATCTACCGTTTAACTCCTTTACAGTATCCTCATCCCAGTATTTTACATCAATCCGGCCTGCAGATAGATAAAGAGATGGTTTATATAATAAATCAAAATTTTCTCTTATTTCCTGAAGGGAGGCTCTTTTAAAAGGATCACTATTAGTTCCACAGGATAAAATATGTAAAACTTCTTTAACTGGAGAAAAGTCTCCTTTATCTTTAAAAATAACATACAGGGTTTTACATAGAGAGTAAATATCAGATTCTTCAGTGCATGCACCAAGACCTGAAGAAAGCACTTCAGGTGCGACTAAATCTTCTATACCTTTAAATTCAGGTGCTATGAAACCGGTAATGGTTACTGAACCGACAATTCTTGCAAATTGAAATCTGGTAAAAATAGGTTCATTATTTGAACGAACTCTTATTGTTTCAGGTGTAATATTTCTATGGAGAACAGTTTCATCGAAATTATTGTGAAAATCCTTTAATGCATCAAAACATAATTTTGCTGTTAAAATCCTGTCTTCTACTGTCCAGGTAATATCCTCAGACCTTTCAAAAAGAGATGGAGACTGAGGGTCTATATAGGTGAAAAAATATAATTCTCCGGGATAATTAACTGCTTCCTGAAAGGAATCCATAACAGGTGGAAGATAGCTGGATTTTTGAAGTTTCTGGAAAACGTTAAATTCTCTTTCTGCTATAAGATAGGGATTTTTTTCTCTAATAGCAGAAAAGTCATAGAGATTTAATATTATTTTTTCTCTTCCCGGTTTACGTAACCCTTTGAAAACACGGTGGAATAATCCACTTCTATCTCCTATTAATTCGAGATTTGTAAAATTCTGAAAATTTCTGATAGTCCTGGAAAGTGTTATATTTGAAGAAGGTGCAAGAATATTACAAATTTTTTCAAGATCTTCTTTTTGTATGTTCAGCTCATTATTTATCAGAAATATTTCTTTCCACTCGGAAAGACTGAAAACTTCAATTCCTTCGATCTGTTTACGTTTTCCATTTATTTCTTTAAATTTTTCCTTTTCATTTCCGGTCAAAAGGAAAAGTCCATTAATAAATCCGACTGAAGAATAATTATTTTTTCTGAGTTTCCCTGCAATCATCTTTGCTTTATGATTGATTTTTACTGCTTCATTTTTTATTGTTTCTATGTTGTGGCTATCATTGATATAAACTTTATTCCAGTGTTTGATTTCTATAACATAAATACCTTTTGTTCCTATGGCCACCATGTCAATTTCAGGAGGTAATTGGTAGGAAAATCCGGAAGAAAGAGAAAGATTCGTTAATATATACCACTGATCAGTATTAGTAACACTTTTTAAACGGGCTTCTATAAATTCACAGGCATAATGTTCACTTTCATTTGCAAAATTTCCACAGGGTATAAGTTTTACCGGCATATATAAATCCTTTTAATCTTTATATTCTTCATCATCATCTGAATTATCTGTATGAAGTTCGTTAATAAAGCGATCTGTAAGGTTTTGTTCTTTTAACCATTTATAAGAACATTTGTAAATTGTTTTAATACCTTCTTCTTCAAAATATTCCAGTTCTTCCCGAAGAATTTTACTGTTATGACATCCATTCAAGAAAAATTTATTTTTTAATTTACTTAAAGAAACGTATGCTTTACACATTGATACAGGAAATATATCTTCATCTCTAACTTCTTTGTTCATAACCATTCCTTTTTTCTAGAATTATTTAATTAGAAACTTCATTTATTTACATCATTTACTTCTTAATAAACCCTATATTAAGTATCATCTTTATAATTAGCTGTAGGTAATAAATGATAAACATCTGTTACGCTGCTGTTTCTATATTGATAGATTTTTTTTGCCAACCTCTCTTTTCCCTCTTTAATTGCCATTGCTTCCCTATAATAATCAAGAGCTTCTTTATGTTTCCCTTCATCCATTGATTTATGTCCTAAAGCTAACCATTTATTTAACTGTTTAGCTTTTTGCTGTTCTTGAATCATTAGTAATCTGTTTCTAATTTGCTTGAATTCAAGGAACTCTGTTTTATCTAACACCTTGCTATTATTTACTATTAAAGTAATTTCGTATTCCTGAAATCCTAAAGACCTTAACTTTTTCTTGAGTTCCTCCTTCCTGAGTGTAATATATATCATTGATGTTAAGACCCTTATTTTCCCATAACTTATCTTATCTTTTAACTTATTTATTGTTCCATTACTAATTCCTAGCAAAACATTATTTATTTTTTTAGGAGTTCCCAAAACAGATTCATTTTTTGGAACTATATGAGCAGATTTTTTTTCAGACACTCCAATTTTAGATATTTTACAATTACTTATTATTAATGAAATTTCTTCTTCTTGAGCTCCATAAGACCTTAATTTCTTTTCAAGTGTCTTACTTTTACTTGTATTAAACTTGGTCGATATTCTTGCTTTTAAATATTTTATTATATTTGGACTTATCTTATCTTTTAACTTATTTATTGTTTCATTACTAATTTCCAGTAAAACATTATTTACTTTTTTAGGAGTTCCCAAAACAGATTCATTTTTTGGAACTATATGAGCAGATTTTTTTTCAGACTCTCTAATTTTTGGTATTTTACAATTACTTATTATTAATGAAATTTCTTCTTCTTGAGCTCCAAAATACCTTAATCTCTTTGCAAGTTTCTTACTTTCGCTTGTATTAGTCTTGGTCAGTATTCTTGCCTTTAAATACTTCATTATATTTGGACGTATCTTGTCTTTTAATTTTTCTATTGTTTCATTAGTAATCTTTATATGGAACGGCATAAAATTCTCCCCCTCTCTTTAAATAAATATTGGGTATTAACCAACAAACGTCATAAAAATTTCATATTTAAAGGATCCTTTTATTATTGTTTAATCATCACTCTTCCCATCAAATAAAGCCTTATCTAGAACTTCCTTGATATTCTTCACCGGCGTTATCTTTACCTTATCCAGAATATAATCCGGTAAATTCTGTGTTTCCCTGACATTATCCTCAGGGATTAAAACTTCATCTATTCCGGCATCACAGGCAGCACGGATCTTCTGCTTTATACCTCCCACAGGTAAAACCTTACCTTTAATAGTAATCTCTCCCGTCATAGCCAGCTTATGCCTTACAGGAACTCCCTTCAATGCAGAAACAATACCAGTTAAAATAGTTATACCCGCCGATGGCCCTTCCTTGGGAACACCCATAAACGTTGCAAGAACTGCCACATCATAATTTTCTCTCCACCCGGCATTTATACCCAGGTCATCATGATGAGCTTTAATATACTGTGCTGCCGCCTCAATACTCTCCCTCATAACCCTTTGAATTGAGCCAAGAGGGACTATTCGTCCTCCTCCCTTTGTAGCCTGCATTTCAAAATGCAAAATACAGCCATGGTCCCCTTCTACTGCAAGACCAATAACTTCTCCAACAGTAGGTTTATCCGGCAGACTGATCTTCTGAACCCTGTTTTCATCAGGAAGAATGGGGATTACTTGCTTACTGGAAGAAAGAATTTTAGCACCAAGCTTAACCCTGTCATATTCTCCCGGAGCCATAAGGTGAAGTTGATGCCTTACCCTTTGACGTAACTCACATGAAATATTCAATATTTCTTCAAGTTCCACATCATTTATTTCTCCATGAGGATAAAGAAGTTTCAACAATCCGGCTAAAGTCTTCATTATAGCTCTCTGGTCACGGCCTGATATTCCCTGGGAAGTATTTGAACATTCAATTATTTCAAACCTTTTACGAATAGCTGTGAGCAAATCAACACGGCGTAATTCGTGCATAATTTCACAGAAATAATCAGTTATAAACCCGTAATCTTTAGAATAACTTTCGGGACTGAGCTTTGGAATTTCCCATCCCGGCAGATAGGCATGGACTCTGTCAAGGAATGCAATAACCTGCATAAAATCAGGAAGAGGTTCAAAAAGGTGATAATATTTTTCATGGGGCAAATTTCCCTCAATATCAATATTTCCTACAAATACAAGACTTCCAAAGGCAAGTATTTCTTTTTTTCCACGGCTGAATTTTGCATCCTGCATATAGCCCTGCATAATACTCACAAAAGCCTTTGGGTCAGTAAAATCTGTATTGGCAATTTCATCAAATACTACAGCATCTCTTGTACCTACTTCTCCTATTTTACCTGTATTAAGATTAATAAATAACTGTGCCGGTGTTGCCTTACCTCCTGAGAGTACATGAGCATAATAGGATATATTGCGGTAAAGGTAGGTCTTACCTGTTTCTCTCGGTGCAAGTTCTACCATATTTACATTGGTCTCCACAATAGGTATACATCTGCACAGATAAAGCAATTTTTGTCTTCGACTCATGTTTTGTGGATTAAGTCCGCAGGAATTGATGAGTATATCCGTCCATTCTTCCGTTGTAAATTCTCTTCTTTTTTCTATATACTCATCCAGATTGATAAAACTGACCTGAAATGGAGTAAAACCTGTAATTTTAAAAGGTCTTATTTTTTTATTATGCACTTCAGTTTCATCATAGGTAAGCTCAATAGTTCCCCACATACCGCCTGATAAAAGCATAGGATACTGACTGACAATATTTTCCGGGATATTGACAAAGTTTTCGTTAATAGCAGATATAGTTCCCCAGTATTTATCTTCTGTTTCCACCAGCCTTGCTTCCATATTGGCTATAACAGAGTGTCTTCTGTTTTCTCTAATATAATGCCTTATTTTTTCAGACTCTGCTCCATAGACAAAGGATTCTTTCAGGCGTCTTACAACTTTTTCCATATCCTCCTGGAAAGTTTCCTCAGAGCAGTAATTATCAATCAGATATTCAAGAACATACCGTGGGAATTCATCTACTCCTGTATTAATTGTATGAGCTTTATTTACAACTTTTCCTCGAAAGACTTCTTTAAGCTTTGTATTCATTTAAAGCCTCCATCGATATTTTATCAAATTAAAATTACTATAATCACCTGTTCCTGGGCGTTAAACCCAGAATATTGCCAAGACTGGCAGGCACTCTCCTTATCACCTGTTCCGAGTTTAAACGAACTGTAAAACTGAAGAATCTACTTTTTCTAAAGCTTTTTTTCTTATCCAGATCCCAGTATTTAACTGTAATTGTAAGAATACGTTCAATTAAACCTTTTCTTCGTTCTTCAGAAGTTACACTGTCCATAACAGGTTTAAAACGATAAATTATATTCTCACCTTTTTCTGAAACATAGAGTATCTGATCTGGGAGACTTTCCTTTATCTGTCCTGCCCCATAAGTTCCATCAACATCTACTCTTATTTCCTCCTCTTTTTCTTTACCTTTATCTGTTAAAGTAATTTTTAAAGAAAATACAATCTCTTCGCCTTCAAGAATTTCAGAAGAACCTTTAATATCATAAAGATTAATAAGACCTTCTTCTTTATCTTTGACCCTGAGCACAATCATAGGTATAAGTAATTCCTGAACAGATATTCCTCCATGTGTATAGGCAGGTGGTTTAAAGTAAGTATTGGGACGGGCAAAACTATAACCCACTCTCGGAAAAATTATACTGGAATAGTGTTTTTTTATGGAATTATTTTTGGATATTTCAAAAGAAGGCATACGGAGTTCCTCTACAGGAAATTCCACTACATTTTGTCTAATTTTTGCCGGTGCTCTCAATTCAGTTAAATTCTTCTTTAAATAAGCATTACGATAAGAACAATCCATACTATCATTGAGCCAGTAATCATCTATTTCTAAACGGTCCATATATACAGAGCCAAAGCCATGATCTGCAGTAATAAAAACCTTTGTTCCCGGCTCAAGATTACGTATAATAGACATTACTTCTTTATCTATAATATCTTTTATATGCTGTTCATAAACAAAAGCCAGTGGACGAACTGGAACCTGACTTTTATCAGGTAGAGTTTTCATTTTAATTTCATGCAATGCTTTATCACATAATTCAAAAATATAAACTTCCAGATTCCCCCCCCTGTATCTAACTGCTTCGCCTATTCCATAAGTGTTGGGAGTAACAGGCTCTATAGAAGCCTTATAGTTAAATACACGCTTAAGACCTTCTGTAAGTAATATATCTTCTTTGTTAGCAGTATTAAATTTATCTGGAAATGTTCCCGCACTTATAGCCTTACGGGTAATATGAGTTTCTGAAGGAAGAAGTGAAGAAGCAGGCATGTCAGCAATTTCTTCTGTAAAATCTTCAAGATGGGGACGGAGAAATTCATCCCATATGTCATATCTCATACCATCAAAAATAAAAATTGCAGCTTTTTCTTTCTGTGGATCCCAGTGAGGTTTAAGACAATGTTCCAAAAACTGGCTTGTAAGGCATAAATCATTACTTTTTTTAACCCATAATTTATAATTCCTGGACACCATGTCCTGAAAATAACTGTTTAATTCACCCAGTTTAAGGTAAATTTCTCTCGAAATTTTCTGAATATATGAGCGTATATTATCAAGGGCATTACTTATTCTGGAAGGTATCTGTATTTCTTCTCCCGGAAGTAAATTTCCAGTATTGATAAGTCTTTCAAGGGCAGATAAAGAATACTCTATTTTATTGATATCTTTATCAATCCAGATTTCACGAAATAATTTAAAGGTAAGGTTTTCTTTTTTTAAGCTCTTCAGGGTCTTAACTTCTTCATCAAGATTTTTTTTAAAGACTATAATATTATTAGCAAGCTGGTAGGTATGCTTGAGATCAATCCATTGTTGTGAGGAATTCATACCTGCAATAGAACTTTTATAATCTCCTCCTCTTCGAAAGATTACTTTATTTATTTTTTTATGTGCAGGTACATAAGGTTTACCTGAAAGCATATTCTCCACGGCAAGTATTAATGCCAGAGAAGATATCAGTATTGAATAAAATTCTTTTTCAATGATAGATGCACAATTTTCCATATTATCTATTTTTAAATATTTAAAAAGTATTAAACTTAAAGCTTCTTTAGAAAGACTTTTCTCCAGTTCTTCTATATCCTTTTGAGCCTGTTTTCTATCAACAGAGATAAGCCTCTGTGTGGCTTCTTCAAGAAATTCCTTTTTTATATCTGATAGTGGTTGTAGAGATGGATCAATGTTTGCCAGAAGGAGATGCCACTGTTCTGTATGCTGTGCGAGTATAACAGAAAGGTAAAAAACACGAATAACCGCTTCCGTACCATAATCAGCAATAAAACAAAATGGTGCCGGAGCTTTCTTAAGTTCATCTATGATAATTTTTGTTATTTCCGGCGCAATACGATTAAGTTCTTCCATGACTTCATAACCTGCAATACCTATTTTCCAGTAATCTTCAGGATTTAATTTTTTAAA
>CALARM010000610.1 GCA_937888925.1 uncultured Synergistia bacterium
TCTTTTATTGGGAATTTTACAAATATTTTATGAGTTTTTTTCAGCGTTTCTCTGACTTCATCAAATAGTTTCTGACTTTTTCCTCTGTCGAAGACAGCTACTGTATAACAGTTACTGCAGAGGCTCCTTCCGTCACGAAGTTTTACTCCTGAAGGCCCTGCAGGAACTCCGCACCCGGAACAATGAGGATAAAATTCGTAGCATTTTTTGCAATACTTATTGTTATTGGCGGTAAAAAATTCTCCTTCTATAATGGAATTACATATGTTACACCTGGGGCAGATTGCTTCGTAACATGCTTCACAATAGTTATTTCCATCCAGTATGCGATACTGTCCTGAAATCAGGTTGCCGCACCTGTTGCATCTGGGAGCCATTTGTTGATAACATTCGTTACAGTATATATTCTCGTTTAACTCCCAGTAATTGCCTGTTATCTCAGAACCGCAGTTACTGCAGGTAAGAAAGGCATATAAAGGGCTGGAAAGACAGATTAATAAAAAGATTATAAGTATTTTTTTCATAATTTAAATGTATAGGAATTTTCATCCCGGTTAAACTATTATATGGTTGAGAGTTGAGGGTTGATTTCAACTCTCAACCTTCAACCCTCAACTTTAAACAACTCGCCCACAGGGCGTTAAGTTCTTTGTCGTATAGAGCCATGATAATTTTTACTGCAAGTTCTACAAAATAATGAGTAGTGAGTAGCATAAAGCTTTCCATTTCCAACCTCTTTACCGCTCACTACTCACCACTCATACAGTTAATTTTGACATGTACTCCCATATAACAGTATTTACTTCATATTCTTTTTCTAAAAACTTACGTTTACATGCCAGGCAAATACCATGGGAATACGCCTTTGTTTTTGGCAGAGGCTCTGTTATTTTTAACCCTGCCACTGTGAGGCTTTCACACCATGCACACTGGGTTATCATAATCTTTCCACCTCCATGTGGTTTATAACGATCCATGTTTAATATTATTATCGGTAATTTTATAGAAAAAAACAAGCTTTTTCTATAAAATATTTAGAAATTTTTGCCTCCATAATATGATAAATAACAGATCTGTTGCTCACAGGGCTACCACAAAGGGTGTGCTACATGGCGAACACAGCGCTTCGCCACTATTTCAAAAGGATCTCCCCCGGAAAAGCATTTTTTATCAGTTCATGTTCATAACCAAGAGCAAAAAATAACAGTGTAGGAGCTACATCTCTCAGGGTTCCGTCATCTCTCAGAGGTAAATCCCCTGCTCCCACTATGATAAAAGGAACCTTCGCCCTTGTATGAAAAGTGCTCGGTTCTCCGTCTTCTGTTATCATTTCTTCTATGTTTCCATGATCTGCTGTTATAAAAACGATTCCTTTTTTTCTGAGTGTATTGAGGGTAATCCTCTGTACTGCTACGTCCAGCTTTTCCATAGCTTTTATACCTGCCATTACATCGCCTGTATGGCCGACCATGTCAGGATTTGCCATGTTAACCATTACACATGTTTTATTATCTCCTTCTGAGACAATTTCTATGATTTTCTTTGTAAGTTCACTCAGTTCCAGATAGGGATATTTTGCATAAGGATCTGTTTTGTATCCTTCTTCTCCTTTATGTTCATCATATTCTTTTATATAATTTCTCATGTCATCGGGAAGAGGGATTGTTATTCTTTCCTCTCCGGCAAAAAGCTCTTCCGTTTTTCCTCCGCTTAATAAGGCTACTGCTTTTGCTTTATCTACTCCTGAAAGTCTGAATTGTTTGAAGCTGAAATGACTCAGAAATTTTCCGAGACTCCATTCATAAGCAGGTGCGTTGAATGCCACAGGACAGGGAATGTCTTTATAGTATTCTATTAAAGCACATACTTTTACAGTACTTAAATCCAGATCTTTTTTAAATTTTACTCGTTCAAATCTTTCAATATCAGTGTATTTCTCATCACCTGATTGTCTGAGCAAATCGGTAAAACTCTCTGCAGGGTCAACGAGCATACGTACCATAAATTCTGTCCTGTCTTTTCTGAAGTTCCAGAATATAACACCGTCATAATTTTCAAATCCTCTGTAATCTCCAAGGACAGCCGGAGGTATATATTGATCGTTAAGACCCAGGTCATAGGCATTTCTCAAAGATTTTATGAGAGTAGGACTTTTAGGCCCTTCTCCTTCCACTATGGCTCTATAGGATTTCTCTGTCTTGCTCCAGCAGTGCTTCGAGCGGTTCATGGCAATATCGCGGCCTGCAACTGTAGCTATATTTACATTTATATTTTTTTTATCACCTATCATCTCTTTCAGTCTGTCCGAGAGATCTTCTGCAAATCTCGGTGCCGAATGAGGCGGGGTGCCGCGCCCGTCGGAAAAGAAGTGTATATAAATGTTTTCGACTCCTTTTGTAATGGCAGCTTTTAATATGGCATAAAGATGTTTTATATGAGAATGTTCCTGATTGTTTGAAACCAGTCCCAGGAGATGGAGAGCTGAGCTGTGTTCTATTACGTAATTTAACAGTTCATCAATCTCTTTATTTTCCATAATTCCGTCTTTATTTATGGCACGATTTATTGTTAACATCGGGTGTTCATAGGGTACGCCGCTTAGAACCTCATGACCTACTGCAGTAGATCCTTTTGCCCCTGCAGGCATACCTACTTCTTCACCTACTGCTATCAATCTGGTATAAGATGTTTCTCCTACCAGATCTTTAACTTCCTGTTTGAGATTTGATTTTTTTTTCATCAGATAATCAAGAAAAGGGGTATGGGCAAAAGCAAAACAGTTGTATTCCGCTTCAGTTCTGTCACCGCATCCGTCTAAAATAATCTCTACCAGAGGCCCCTCTCTTTCTGCTATATCAAGAGTGAGGGTCTTTATTAGATTTACATATGTTGACATAATTATTACTTTCTCCCCTCAGAGGAATATTTTGTATGTTTATCGGTCTTTCGAAATTTTGTGTAAAACCTGTTACATCTCTGTGTCATAGTAAATTTTTACAAAATATATTAATTTTTCTAATTATCTTTTTTCAGACCTGAAGTGGCAACAGTT
>CALARM010000611.1 GCA_937888925.1 uncultured Synergistia bacterium
TTCTGACAGGATGTATCATCGGTTTTTTTGCCGGCATAGTAGATATTCATGAAGCGGCGGAGCTCTGTAATATAGGCACTCTCTTTGCTTTTGCACTCGTTGGCATTGCAGTTATAATTCTCAGATATAAATCACCCCATATTAAACGTCCCTTTAAAGTTCCTTTTGTTCCTCTTGTGCCTCTCCTTGGTATAGGAAGCTGTATATTCCTTATGGCAAATCTCGTTCTTGTTGCCTGGATAAGGTTTATAGTATGGCTTGTCATAGGTTTGATTATTTATTTTATCTATGGCATAAGACATACGAAATATACGTTAATACCACGGAAAGAAGACTGATTGACATAGTACAGAGCCTGTGTTATTATAGCGTGACCAATAAAGGGTGACCGGTACATATTACCTGTCACCCTTATCTAACTAATTTATAATGGAGATGATTCTAAATGAATATCAATGTAAAAGAGGGTAACCTGCATGAAATAGCCTGTGATGCACTGATTATAGGGTTACACTCTGAACTGACCGGGTTACCTGATGAAATTATTAATCTGGATAAAGAATTAAAGGGGAAAATCAAATATATATTCGACGAGAAAGAAATAACAGGAAAATCCGGTGAGATGACAGTAATTCACACTTTTCACGATATTAAACCCAAAAGAGTAGTTATTGCCGGTATGGGAAAATCGGAAGATATGAATACAAATCAGTTAAGAGAAACCTTTTCTATGGCTGTAAAAAAACTTAAAAGTACAGGATGCAAAAACCTGGCTATATTACCGCCTTATGTAGAAACATTCGATATAGAGGAAATCTCTTCTTCAATAGTAGAAGGTATATTACTTGGCCTTTACAATTTCACAAAATATCTCACCCTTGAAAAAAGCGAAAAAAAAATAGAAAATATAACATTTGCCATTCCTCCCGGTTATAAAATACTATCTAAAATGATTGCCCCCGGTATTAAATACGGCACCACAGTTTCGAAGAACGTAAATATAGTAAAAGACATATGTAATGAACCTTCGAACTATATGACTCCTGAAGTATTTGCAGAAGAGGCAAAAAAAATCTTTGAAGGTACATCTGTAAAATGTACTGTTCTGAATGAAAAAGAAATTGCTGAAAACAACATGAATTTACTTCTTGCTGTCGGTCAGGGCAGTATTACTCCTCCAAGGCTTGTTGTGCTTGAATATATAAAAGATAAAAATGCTCCTGTAATCGGGCTGGTAGGAAAAGGTATAACCTTTGATACGGGAGGAATAACATTAAAACAGAGTAAATCCACACTTTTTGAAATGAAAAGGGATCTAACAGGCGGAGCCGTAGTAATGGGCATAATGAAAACACTGGAAGAATTTAACTGTCCTTTAAACTGTGTGGCAGTAATACCACTGGCAGAAAATGCCATTGGCAACAGATCCTGCAAACCGGGAGACATCTTTTATTCCATGTCAGGAAAAACGGTGGAAATATTTGATACTGACTGTGAAGGAAGACTCATCCTGGCAGACGCTTTTACGTACATACAAAAACATTATTCTCCGAAACTGATTATAGATCTTGCCACACTGCTTAATCTTGGTTCCGTCATGGGGTTAAACAGGGTTCCTTTCTTTACGAATTCAGAAGAACTTGTACCGAAACTTCAGGAAGCATCAAGGATTACAGGTGAAGAAGTATGGCAGATGCCTCTTGACAGAAAATTCAGAGAAAGAATTATGAGCCATTTTGCAGATAGAAAGAATAGGAGCTATAAAGACCCTCAGACTATAGCAATAGCTCTATTCCTGGAAGATTTTATAGATAAGGGAGTAGAATGGTTACATATAGATTTAGCGGCAGTAGATACAAAATATGGAGACAGATCTTATGTTTCCCGTGGAAGTACCGCTTTCGGAGTAAGACTTGTAACCAGGTTGCTCTTCGACTTACTGGAAAAGTATCATAAGTGAGATAAGTGATAAGTGAGTCGTGAGTCGTGAGTTGTGAAGCAAGAGCACGAGTTTCCACTCACGACTCACTGTTCACGACTCACTATCTTTCCAGATCCCTTATAACCTTTAAAAGAAGTTCTTCTACTCTTATATCCAGTTCTTTATCCAGAGCTCTTCTGAGTGCATCAAGAGATCTTTTATCTTTCAATTTGCCGAGAGCTGTCACTGCATTAAATCTTATCATTTTGTCAGTATTTTCTACTTCTTTTATTATTATATGAACCTGTTCTTCCGCTCCCTGTTTTACAAGAGAAAAAGCAGACCATATAACTACAAGTTTATTCGTTTCATCAAGGGCTTTATAGAGGGTATTCATTAAAACCTTTTTATCTTCATCTGTGGCCGGTTCTATAACACCAAGGGCTTCTACTATTCTTATCTTTACGGTATCTGCAGAATCAAATAAAACCTTACACATAGGTTTTATTATTTTAGACCCGCCGATTTTATGGAGTGACCTTGTAGCGGCATAACTTACCCTCATTACACTGTCTTCCAGAGCTTTGATAAGATGGGGTATAGCTTCTTCAGCGCCAAGTATGCCGAGGGCAAAGGATGCTTCTTCTCTGACTTTGGGAGATGAATCTGATAGAGCTTTTATAATTGCATCTATAGATTGTCCGGATTTCAACTTGACCAGAGCAGTAATAGCCTGACACCTTACATTTTCATTCTCATCATTGAGAACATTAATTAAAATCTTTATTGCTGTTTCGCCGCCGATTCGCTCTACTGCCTGAACTGCCTGCTGACGATGAAACCATACGGTGGATTTCAATGCATTCAGAAGAGGTTCAAACTGTTGTTCCATATGAAATTACCCTGTAATAAAATATTGTCCTTTCCTTTATTTAACAATTCTTTTATAATTTTTTATAATATTCTTCTTCTACGTTTCGATTTCCTTTTTTTCTATCTTTAATTGTTTCATAATTTAATGGTATAGGAATTTTCATTTTTAATGTTGCAAAATAAAGCTTTAGATGAAAATTATGTATAAGCAATTTATCTAAATAATTTATTATACAAATACAAAAAGGACCTTACGGCCCTTCTGGCGGAGGAAGAGGGATTCGAACCCCCACGGCTTTCGCCTACACCGATTTTCAAGACCGGCCCCTTACCGTTCGGACATTCCTCCTGATTATTCTTTCAGATAGTTAGTATATCAAAAGTATCTATCATATGTCAATATGAAAAAGGAGTTTTATCTGATTTGTTGAACTTTATTTATATTATATTCAAAGAGGGGAGAAACATGAAACTTTCTTATATATTAATAGTCACTGTAATTCTTACGGGAATGGCAGCAGCGTGGAATAACGGATACTATATAAATTCACAGGGATTATGGATAGTTCCTTCTATAAATACCGTTCCATCATTATTACTTTATACGGGCATGAAAGAAGATGATGCCAGAAAAGCTTTAAATAGAGAGCCTCTTCACACCAGAACAGGCCCTGAAGGAAATAAAATATTAAGTTATAACGA
>CALARM010000612.1 GCA_937888925.1 uncultured Synergistia bacterium
CCTGCCAGGCAGAAGCTTTTTACGGGTACCCTTTTACCTGTTACGGTACTAAGGAACATAAGCTAAAAGATAATAGCTAATATCTCTTTGAGCCTTACATAATTTTATTCAACTATGTAAGAAATTATAATCTTTAAAAAAAGTGCAAAACTATAGTTTTATATTAAAAATTGTAAATTATAATAAAATACAGTTATATATGCCAGTTAAAAATCCAGTAAGAGCTCAGTCTCTATTATTCTTTCGGAAAATATGTTCTCAAATATCTGGAATTTATATAACCTCTTGTACCAAATCTGGTTACTATTATATTACCCATTTCATCAATACCTACTTCATTGGCATAACAGATAACTATTACCCTGTCTCCATCTGTCACCATATCACTTCTCGGAGAACCAGCGGAAGGTGCCATGTAGAGAGGTACATGCATGGTATTGTCAGTACTTATAGTTCCGATACCGCAGGATTTACCTTTTACATTGACGGATATGTCATGAATATAACCTGTTACATTTTCGAGAGTCATGATATTTGCCCATCCATCTTTTATTGATAGTATAAGGAAATATTCACCTTTATTTACTGTGTCCAGAACATCAGACATATCATTCTGTTCCTGATGGATTTCGGCAGTGTCCATATCATCAATGATTTTACCATACTGGTAAATGGCGTCCTGTGCCATCGCAGATAATGTACATAACATTATTATAATTATACAGACAAGACATTTGTACATAATTAAATTCCTCCTTACATTAAGATAGTAATATTATAACTGTTTTAATTTACAAATCAATGTTTACAGGTATAGTGTATTTCATAACTTATTGTAATTTAAGTGAGTAGTGAGTAGAATATGGCATTGCTACTCACTATTCACTACTTACTCATTAATTATGAATTGTTATGAAACTAACTATAATTACTATAGAGGTTTTATATGAATAAAGGTATTTTTATTTATATTGTTGAATAAAAAATTATATTATATTATCATAGTTACAATGGAGATAATCTATGAAGAAAGATGAAGGCAAAACCAGGGAAGAGTTACTTGAAGAAGTTATAAGGCTCAGAGAGAAAATATCTCAGACGGAAAAGATTTTCGATCCTTATTTCACTAATAAAGAGCCGGGCGAAGGTACAGGCCTTGGACTTGCTGTTGTTCTTGGTATAGTTAAAAGTCATAATGGTGTGATCATGGTTTATAGTGAACCCGGTAAAGGAACGACCTTTGATATGTTTTTCCTGAAAGTTGAAGAGGAGGTGATATTACAGGATGAAAGTTCTTTAATACTTCCGGTAGCAACGGAATGGATACTTCTTGTTGATAATGAAGCCCTATACTATAAATGAACTGTCACGATTACTTCGTAAAATAATTGATACTTAAAAAAGGAGGTTATAACAATGGATATAAAGAAAATTCTCTTATTTTTTATAATAACTATATGTGTGGGTACAGTATTTTCAGGTAATAGTTTTGCCGAAGAACTCGGTGCCTGTATTTTTATTAACGGAGAATACTATACAGATACGAAGATTGATAATTCCAATCCTGCCTGTATTCTTGTAGCTCTGTCATTTTTCGAAAAATTCGGTTATGCAGTTTCATGGGATAACAGTAATCAGATAGCGATGATTGAAGATACAGTGCTGAGCGGTGATGAAAAATATTCTTCCAATCACCGGTGGTGGGCTATTATGACAGGTAAGGATAAAATTGTAATAAATGATCCGGCGAAACAGGGATGGACATCTGTGAATTTTAAAGATATGGGGATTTCCGGTCTTCCTTTTCAGGGAATGGATGATGTTTACGTACCTCTCGTTATCGCATCAAAGATTACGGGAGAAATATTAAATTACAGTCAGGGAACTATTTATATTAATCTCAAAGATACTGGACTTTTGCAGAAAATTTATAGATTCAATGTCAGTAATGCTCAGAGCACAGCACATTTTTCCGCAGACAGCGAATTGATTAAATTATTTGAGGAATAAAAAAAATAGAGATGCCACTGGCATCTCTATTTTTTATAGAAATTATTCCGAAACAAATTCGTAGAGTTTATCGGAGTTCCTGTGATATCCGCTGTAATTATCAGGGTCCATATCAGGTGCGTTATTATCAGGTGCACGATGATACATTATAATAAGGGCGTTCTTATCAGCATCAGAGAAGTCATCACTTCTTTTACCATAAAGAGAACCCTGGGGCCAGTAGTTCATTACAGAATATTCCATCTGCGGACTGTTTACGTCAAGGTTTTCAAACGGATGCCACAGTGCAAGGGCATGACCCATTTCATGTCTTA
>CALARM010000613.1 GCA_937888925.1 uncultured Synergistia bacterium
TCAAATACCTTTCAGTGGTGACAATAAATATTACTTTTCGGATAGGCTCTTAGTAAATACCACTGGTCAATAATTAAATGTTTATGGAATTATTTGTAATGTAGCTATGAATAAGGATGAGGAAATAGTTCTTACAGTGAAGTATTTTAGTCCTATAGAACTATGCAGGAGAAATGATTTCTGCCGTATACTAATAATATATTACGCATTCTGTGTAAATTATTATAAGAAGGAGGACTTTTATTAAATCCAGGTCAGACACAAGTAGAAGGATAATAAGTTTATCCTGTATCAGTGTCCAATCCCGTTTGATCCGCTGATTAATCAGGTAAAAATTTTTACAAAAAAAACAAGGAGGAAAATGTTTTATGAAATCATCTTATAAATACGTAAAGTTCTGTTTAATCTTTTTAATTACCATGTTAATTTTATTTTTATCAGGATGTTCAGACAGTGCTGTTGTTGTCAGCAATCAAAGCGGTTCTCCGACCTATCCGATTGCTTCCGAAGTTTTCACAACTCGCCAGAGGGTGATCGTACCCGACTCGGTACCTTCCGGTACTAATACTGTTTATCCCTGGGAGCCTTCAAAATTCAAGGAAAACGGCTATGGAACCTGGCATTATGAATCAGGTATCGATTACGGAAAGCAGACCAATATCATGCCGGCAGGCTATAACGGTGCATCAGTCACTAATACTGCACAGCTTTTGAATTTCTTTACCATAACCGACATCCATATTACTGACAAAGAATCTCCTGCCCAGTTGCTCTATCTTGCCCAGAAAGACTTCAGCGTAGTTAAAGACCCTGCAATATATTCGCCTATTATGCTCTATACAACTCACGTTCTCGATGCAGCCATACAGACAATAAACGCCCTTCACAAACAAAAAGCCTTTGATTGCGGCCTCTCCCTGGGTGATACAGCTAACGACAGTCAGTATAACGAACTGAGATGGTATATAGATGTAATAGACGGCGAGACCATTTCCCCGAGTTCCGGTGCTCATGCCGGAGCCGACACCATCGAGTATCAGAAACCTTACAAGGCGGCAGGGCTGGATAAGACCATTCCCTGGTATCAGACTATAGGAAACCACGACCATTTCTGGCTTTATGCACCGGGGAACACTTACCTCCAGCAGGCATATACCAGTTCAAATCTGCTTCAGCTGGGAGATTACCTGTTAGACCCTGTTAACGCCATAAATGAGCGTACTTACTATATGGGCACTATAGACGGCAGTACTCCTTACGGTACCATTATAGGCGGAGGGCCTGTGAGCACCACACCTGCTATTACGATTGTAGCAGATCCGAACAGACGATCACTTTCCAGCGGAAGAGCAAGCTGGATGAGCGAATTTTTCACAACATCTTCAAATCCTGCAGGGCACGGCTACAGTCAGACCAATGTCGCCAATGATTTTGCCTGTTATAGCTTCGAGCCAGAGTCGAATATCCCTCTCAAAGTTATCATGCTCGACGATACACAGAACGAAAAGGATGTCAATGTTCAGGGCAATGCCCACGGTTCTCTTGACCAGCCCCGTTATGACTGGCTTGTAAGCGAACTTGATAAGGGTCAGGCTGAAGGTAAGCTTATGCTCATTGCTGCACACGTACCTATAGGAGTCGAACCGGCAGGTTCCCCGCTGGGCTGGAGCCAAGACGCTTATGTAACAGAGGCACAGTTGATTGCCAGGCTTCAGACATATCCGAATCTCATCATGTGGATCTCAGGACATCGTCATTATAATCAGGTTACTCCATTTCAATCACCTGACCCGGGCCGTCCCGAACTGGGTTTCTGGGAGGTTGAAACAGCATCACTAAAAGATTTCCCTCAAGAATTTCGAACTTTCCAGATTGTCCGCAACAGTGATAACACTATTTCAATTATTATAACAGATGTTGATCCGGCAGTCAGAGACGGCTCACCTGCTTCAATATCCCGCTCTTATGGTGTGGCGGCTCAGCAGATATATCAGACTACTCTACTGCCGTCCAATCCTTCTCATACTTACAATGCAGAGCTCATCAAACAATTGAGCCCTGAAATGCAGGCGAAGATTCAGAACTACGGAACACCTATAAACAGATAGATGAATGGGAGTTCCAGTTTAATTTTTTTCAGAAGAGAGCCAGACACGTAAAGCCAGTGGATTTATAATACTAAAACAGGAGTTATACATTATGGCATTGCAGGGAGCGCAGAGACGAAGCAATCCCAGCGGTGTTCCATATAACGACAGGATTGCTTCACTTCGCTCGCAATGACTGGTTTCTTCGTACTTTTTGCGTAAGTCCTGCTGAATTGATAGCTAAATGGTATAGCAAAATTTTTGGATAAAAATTAACAAAAAGTTAACATCTATTTGTTTAATAAAAACCCAAAAAACTCTATAATAATATTGTAGAGTTATAATAACTGAATGAAAGGCTGGAGTGATTATGAGCTTGATTTTTAATAACACAACTAACTGGCAGATTGCAGATAATAATATTGGAATACAAAAAATATCCAGAGGAAAACAGAATGAAAACGGTGTTTCCCTCCTTCATCAGCCTGATGTAATAGACCTTGGTAACATGCCGGTTGAAAACTCTGCAGGTAATCATTCAATACAGAAACTGTCTCAAATGGCTCAAAAAGAAGACTGGAAAAAGGCTCTCAGTCAACCACTTTCATTTGATTTAGATTTTGCTCTACCAACTCAGGATTTCAAAGAAACTACAGGTATGGCACCTGCACTATTTACACAGGTTCCATCTTCAGATAGTATAACAGGTTTGCAAGAAGTAATAGCCGGTGATTCTATCAAACAGAAAAACGAGATAATAGACAGACTTATTGATCCGGGAATGAGTGAAGAAAATAAACAGAAAATAAGGGAAGCCTTTAAACATTCCAATATTGATCAGCTTAAGACAGTGGCCGAACATGGAATTAAAATTTATATTGATCCGAAACTCAATAAAGATTGGGCAGGTTCTTATAATTCCTTTACAAATAAAGTAAAAATGTCTCCTTCTGAATTTGCAGATCCTGAAACGCTTAAACATACTATCAATCATGAAGTTCTCGGTCATGGATATTTTGCAGCTAAATTTTTAAAGAATACACCTAAAGGATTACAGACTATAAAAGGGGTTTCACGTTCATTTATAGAGCGCGGTTTTAATTTAGATCCAAATAAAGATATAAGTAATGCAGGTAAAATATATCTTAATTTCCGTGATAAAGTAAGAACCGATAAGGCTGTAAAGATTAAAAACCTGAATGAAACTATTGATAAAATACAGGGTGATCAAATATCCGACAGGGACTTTACAAAAATACTGAAGGAAAATAATATTAATATTAATCTTGGTGGTGTTTCATTACAGAAAGAGGCTGCAAGGAGTCTTCTAAATACCTTTCTTGGAGTTACAGATGTAAAGGTTAATAAAAATAATGATGGCAGGACAGAAATTTCTTTCAAAGAAATTCCTGATAAAAAGGGAGATACAGATTTATTACTGAAACAACTTCCCGTTCCTTTAATTGCAGCAGGAGCTGTTGCTTCAGTGGCAGGAAGTGCTGCCGGTATAGGCCTGGGCTTTGCCGTATTCGGACTGGCAAAATTAAGCTCTTCTATATGTTCAACTGAGACTAAATCAGGGGAAAGAGAAGTATCCTGCGGTGATTATACTGCCAATATAAAACAGAATAAAAATCACTTTACCGTTACTGTTCCCAATAACGCCCGGGTAACTGATGCAATGTGGAGTAAATATGCCTTTAAAGCAAGAGAAGTTGAAGAATATATGGCAGAGGGACAGGCTTTAATGAATAAATCACCTGAATCGCGGGAACATCTTAAAATGGTAGACGGGGAACTTTATAATTATCTATCAGCAAATATGTAAAATCATTATAAAATAAAGAATAGTTTTATAATTACCTTGCAGTAAAAGGGAATTCCCCGGGGATTGCAACTATCTTCAGGGAAAGATATCTACTTTTAACCAGTCACTGATTATCATCAGGGGTCTCCTTTTTTTCAATCTTATCCTTAACAGAAGTATCACTTTTTATTTTTCCCGGCTCTATATCATCCAGACTTTTCATAAGTTCTGTAATCCTGCTTTCAGGATATTTACTGTAAGCTCTTTTTAAAAAATAATAGGCAATAGACAGAGATAATATAACAACACCTATAGCTGCAATAGTTGCTCCCCCTGTTTTAGTTGTGTCAAGGGTTATTACCTTCCTGGCCAGAGCAAGAAGGGCAGTAGTAATAACTATTTCTGAATGAATAACATGATTTATTGCATAGGCTTTAATAGTTTCCAGAAGTTCAACACCTATAAAAACCAGAAGAACAAGACCGAATATATCCAGAAGTTCATTGTCTTCAAGAAAAAACAGGGGAGGGTTGAGAGCATCTTTTATTATAATATATACAAGATCTATTATAGATAAAAGAATAATAATCACCATTATGATTATAAGAGACTTAATTATAAAGTTTTCAATTTTTTTTATAAATCTGTCCATATTACCACACATAATCCTTTGCATAATCCCTGACCTGCCTTTTACTCAGCACATGAAAAACCCTTATTTTCTTCAGAGTAACAGGTGAAAGACTTCCTATGGGTAGATATTTCACCTTTTTATTGAGTCGTCCTGCAAAGGTCTGAAACCATGTCCTGGGAGCTTTTGCCGCCACATAAATTATATATTGTTCCAGACTGTATTCAATGG
>CALARM010000614.1 GCA_937888925.1 uncultured Synergistia bacterium
CTCCAGGTAAATTGGTACCCAAAAAATATGGAACACGCTCCTGTCCCTGTCCGGGGTCTGGAGGAAAAGATATACCCTATTAAAAGAGAAAGGTAATAAAAATCTTCCTCCCGTTACGCGTTATGCTGTATTATTTATGGTCACCATATTAATTCAATATTTCTACTGTTCCGTTATTTCCGTCTACCCTTATGAGCTGACCTGTCTTTATAATCTTTGTGGCAGGCCCCACATTCACTACGGCAGGTATGGCAAGTTCCCTTGCGACAATACTTCCATGACTGAGCATACCTCCCATGTCCATTACTATTGCAGATGCAGAAATGAAGTAAGGAGTCCAGCCCGGGTCTGTAAAAGGAGCAACAAGAATTTCACCGGGAAGAATTTTTTCGTCTCTGTCACTGTTAAGTATAACCCTTGCGTGGCCTGTTACAACGCCGGGACTTACTGCAATCCCCGTAAGAATTTCATCACTGCAATTAATATCTTCAGAGACAAAACAGTTAAAATTTCCTTTTATAACAGGAGGTGGAGTGATTTTTAGATTTTTTTCATAGTCATATCTTCTTTCCCTTATTATTTCCTCTCTATTATTTATGTCTTTAAATAAATCTTCTATTTCCCGGAGTTCCAGAAAAAAGATATCATCATCTTTTTCCATGATTCCTTTCCCGTGAAACCTGCGGCCTCCTTCGAGGAGAATGAGCCTGCACAGAAAAATCCTCTTTACTGCTTCACTTTTAATGTTCTCTCTGAATATAAGACCTGAAGAAGCCTGGAGAAGAACATGATTGAAGATATATTTTTTTAATGGATTTTTAAATTTTTTTCTAATTTTTTCTACTAAAAAATCTCTTTCTTTAGCCCGTTTTTCATATTCATCTATAGTATTGCAGTTGTCTTTTTGCTCTATGAAAAATCTTATTCTATCCAGTATACAGTCAGGTTCTTCGGCCCATCTTTTATTATAAAGTTCTATCTCTCCTCTTGTATGATGGCCATGGTTTTTCATGAAATTATTCCATTTTGATAAAAATTCTCTTCCCTGTGGAATTTTTTTGAGTAATCTCTCTGTTTCGTCAAAATTATGTTCTGACATAAGAATGTTTTTTACTTCTTCATGCTCAGAACCGGAAAGAGAGAGTTTCCATAGATCCAGTCCGCTCAGAGCAGATTCCATATTACCCATACCGGACATAAGACTGTTTGAAATCGAAGAGTCACTATCTGAAAGCCAGAGCCGGCAGATTTTGTTAAGGATATTAAAATAACTCATCCCGCTTCCTGCGCAGGAAACAAGTTGCGCAAGTTCATGGAACTTCTCCATTATATTATGGAAATGGCCGAATAGTTCTTCATCTGTCATAGAGGAAAGATCTTTCTCCATTAACAGGTCAGTGTCTTTTCTGAGTTTATCTATAAAGGAAAAACCTTTTGAAGGAGGATTAACTATAAACCATAGAAGAAGAGCAGGTAATCTGAATAGAATCTTCCAGGGGTTTATTTTAAATGTTACTATATCTTCAGGTAATATTTCAGGAAGACCTTCTATTTTTTTCCCCTGCATGCCTCCCAGAACGTCACTGAATTCCCTGTCTTTCAGACCGGGGATAGATTTGAAAATACCTGTAACTACATTTAAATTGAAATAAATCCTTCCTCCTATGAGTTTTATTATCTCTGTATTACCAAGTTCTATGCCTGTCAGAGTAAGAATCTGACGGAAAATTTCTTTTATGAAGACCCTTGCTACAGACCATGTTACAGGGGTGGTAACATCAGGCAGGACTTCTCCGGTATTTGCATTTGTCCAGATGAAATTGTCTGTTGTTTCTATGGTACTGACAGGACGTGACTGGAGAAAATAGATTTCTTCATCTTTTATTGCCCATTCTATGTCCTGAGGACTCATAAAAAAATTTTCAATTTTTAATGAATCTTCTACAAGCTTTTTGAGAATTTCTTCAGAGAATTCTCTTTTCGTTTCTTCAACGATTTTTAGATTATGTTTATTTACTATTATTCTCTCCGGTGTTACTCTGCCGGAAACAAGAACTTCTCCCTGTCCCCGGCAATATTCTATAACGATTCTGTCTTTTTTCCCTTTTACCGGATCAACAGTAAAGATTACACCGGAAAAATCCGCTTCTATTAATATCTGAACAATAACTGCCATAGATGCTTCACTGTGATTGATTTTATATTGTTCCCTGTACCGGAAAACTCTTTCGTTCCATAGAGAAGCCCAGCATTTTTTTATGGACAGAATGCAATCTTCAACTGTGGTTATGCCAAGGAATGTATCATACTGACCTGCAAAAGAATTTTTCTGTAGATCTTCTGCCGTACATGATGAACGGACTGCAACCGATTTACTTCCAAGAAGGTGAAAATGTTCCTCTATTTCTTGTTTTAAATTTCCATTTAACGGTGAATTAATAATTTTTTCTCTTATTTTATTCAGAATATTGATTTTTTCTTCAGCTGATAAAGAATTGTTTATTTCTATTTTATCTATCCCTGATTTATTGAAATGTTCATGATAAACCTCTGACGTGATGCAGAAACCGGATGGTACATTAAAACCGAGCTTAAGCAATTTGTTGAGGTTGTATGCTTTCATACCTATAAGGACAGCCGGGGCAGGTTTTTCTGAAGCAAGAGAAATGATTTTATTCATATATTTTTGTCATGAGTAGTGAGTCGTGAATAGTGAGTAAAAAGATTTTTTTCACTACTCACGACTCACTTTTGACGACTCACTGTTCCGTTACTGTAATAACAGTCTGAGGAGATTTATTACCTGAACTGTCTATAGCAATAACAGTTATAGTATGCTGTGTCCCTGAACCGAAAATCGAGGTGTATTTATCATAGAAATATCCCTTTTCGTCTGCTGAAATCCTTTTGGTTCCGGCCACTCCTTTTACAGGTAATACATTGAATAAACTGGTTTGATATTCATAGGTTATTTCAACTGTTGCATAGGGTTTTGTATAGCCCTTTATTTCTACAGGAAAGACCACCTTCTGACCGCTCTGTATACTTGTTATGTTTGGTGCATTAAAGCCCTGTTCAACATCAAATGTAACAGGAGGTTCTACTACCAGGGTGTCTTCTACTGTTTGATTTTTCAGATGAACGATAATTTTTGCTCCTGATGCTTTTGCTACAGATGTTACCGGATATTCTCCGTAATATGTTCCGCCTGCTGTTTCTTTCATTGTTATATTTATGAGACCTATTATTTCAAACCAGGCAACACAACCGCTTACGCCATACATGGTAACCTGCAGTTTCTGTCCTGTTTTCAGCGGTAATTGTCCGTTATGAGATGCAGAAAAAATA
>CALARM010000615.1 GCA_937888925.1 uncultured Synergistia bacterium
TATTTTTTTCCCCCTGAAAGATGCTCGATTCCTTCTGTAACAATATCTTTCATTTTACATTTTTTTATAAAAATTATATCATAAAGTGGCAAATAGCAAATAACTATTATTGCTTTTCCCGTGCCGGCTGTTATATAATTAAAACAGGGTGAGATGTTATGAGACTGTCTAAAATAAACTTTACAGTTAAACCTGATGAGCCGGGATACTGGGAAATACAGGATGTACTCCTCGGTGACTTCAATTTAATTGTCGCTTCAAATGCAACCGGTAAAACAAGATTCCTGAATATTATATCCACTCTGGCAAAGATTTTCACAAATGAAATAGACCCTTTTAACGGTTCCTGGCGGGTTGAATTTAAAGATGAACAAATCGTCTACAGGTATGAACTGGAAATCAATCATAACATAATAGTGAAAGAGATTTTATGGAGCGGAAATAATTTATTGCTGAAACGACATAAAGATACAGGAAAGATATATTCCTTTGAGAAAAATGAGACGCTGGATTTTTCACCTCCTCAGAATGAAATAACGTTAAATGTCAGAAAATCCATAAAGGAATATCCGTATCTGGAAAGTCTTTATTCCTGGGCCTATAATCTGCTGAGATATAACTTTTCCGGCGTTATACCACAGCATATTTCAATCCCTTATAACAGAGCTTCTTTACTTGAAAATTTAAACACTATTCCTTATCTGCTGAGAGAATTAATCGAAGATAAAGAGGTCATGAGCAGAATTGTAAAAGATGTTGCTTCTATGGGATACGAAGTGGAAGGTCTGGGTGTGAAAACCGATCAGATGGGATTTAATGAACTCTGTATGATAAGTATCAAAGAAAAAGATCTGGTATATGACATATTGCAGCCCCATATGTCTGACGGTATGTTCAGGGCTTTATCATTGCTGATCATAATGGAACATATTTTAAGTTCCGACAGTGAATATACTGTTCTCGTCGATGATATAAACGAAGGACTGGATTATGACAGATCGTCTAAATTGCTCTCAGTCCTTTTAAATAAAATACATGGTACGAATGTGCAGTTGATTCTTACCACAAATGACAGGAATCTGATAAATTCCGTTGCTATTAAATATATAAACCTCTTTGAAAGGCATGGCTCTGTCATAAAAGTTTTCAATCACTCCAACAGTAAAGGTAAATATGGAGATTTTATTTTATCAGGGCTGGATAAAATTTGTAACTGACCCATGAAAAAGTTATATAAAGAGGCCATGCTTTACGATAAACTTGATGGCAATAAATGCAGATGCAATATCTGTGAAAAACGCTGTGTTATTCAACAGGGAAGAAGCGGTTACTGCAAAACCAGGTATAATGACGGAGGTAAGCTTTATTCGGTCATATACGGAAGAGTCGCCTCACAGGCAATATCTCCTATAGAAAAGAAACCTATGTATCATTTTTATCCCGGGTCTCTATGGCTTTCTACTGGGAGCGTGGGATGTAATTTTTACTGTCCCGGCTGTCAGAATTTTGACCTTACTTTTGTCGATGTGATGAAGGAAATCAATAATTATCCTTTCATTTCCCCTGAAAAATCCGTGAAAATTGCTTTAAGGGAAGGATGCAAGGGTATATCCTGGACCTATAACGAACCGGCTCTGTGGTTTGAGTATACCCTTGAAACTGCGAAGCTTGCAAAAAAAGCAGGTCTTTTGACAAATTATGTTACAAACGGCTATATGACTGAAGAAGCTCTTTATATGATTGCTCCCTGTCTTGATTCTTTTCGCGTGGATATAAAGGGGTTTTCGAAAAAATTCTATAGAGAAATATGCCATGTTGATGATTTTACGCCTGTTCTTTCAAGGGTTACAGAAGCCAAAAAATACGGCATTCATGTGGAAATTATCACAAATGTAATTCCCTCTTATTCCGATGATGATGAACAACTGGAACATATTGCTTCATGGATTGCAGATAATGCCGGCAGGGATACTCCCTGGCATGTTACCAGATTTTATCCCCATCTTAAGCTTTCCCGTCTCAGTCCCACCCCTGTTAAAACCCTTGAAAAGGCGAGACAAATAGGACTGAATAATGGACTACACTATGTATATCTGGGAAATGTGCCGGGTCATGCCGGTGAAAATACCTGCTGTCATGCCTGCGGAAAACTTCTTATAGAAAGATATGGCATGCAGGTTTGTAAGAATCTTGTAAGAGAAAATAAATGCCCTTATTGCGGTAATGAAATTCCCGGGAGATTTTCATAATATTCTTTGAGCGGATTATAATTTGCTCATTACAAAAATCTCTATATTGTTTGTCATTACCGGCAGAATAAAAATTATTTATAAAGAATTTTTAGTGACTTCCCGACTCAGGCAACTCAAATTGAAGTTCGAATGTATCATTCTCATTCTCCTGAGAATAACTGATGTTTATTATGTAAATCCCATCTTTTTTGTTGACCTTATAACTTCCGTCGAAGTCTTTTCCATTTAATGATATGGTCTTTAATTTCCGCGGTGAGACGATCTCTGTACCGGTGAAATGCCCGGGGAATGATTTTAAAGTAAATTTAAATTTCCCTGAAGATCTATCGAAAGACGGCTTCAGCAGAATTGACCCGGCGGAAGATATGTAAGGATTTTCGGGATTACCGGCTGTGATTTCCACTCTCTTTCCCGGCGAAGGATCTTCCGGGATCACTGCAGAAGGGCAGGAGACACCGTCATATTTTATATCTTGAATATAATTTCCCTTTTCTTTATTTTCGACTTTTACCTGCTTACCTCCGGCAATAATCTCATATTCTGTCTTATCCTGTCCTTGCGGAATATAAGGGGAAAAACTTATATTCCATTCGTTTTCTCTGTATCCGAGCAGATTATAAAGGGTATAAAGATACCAGGCCGATGCCCATAAAAATTGAGGTTTATCCACTTTCCCGTAATT
>CALARM010000616.1 GCA_937888925.1 uncultured Synergistia bacterium
CATGATGTTTCAATTGCAGTATGAATAAATGATTCTTTACAATTTTTCAATACAGAAAGAAGAAAATCTTTCTGTGCCAGAGGTTCTCCTCCGCTGAAGGTTACACCTCCTGCCTCTCCCCAGTAATATCTGTCTCTATTTAAGATTTTCATTAATTCTTCCTGGGTGAAATATTTACCGCATTTAACGAGTGATTCATAAAAACATTCTTCAGTACATTTAAAATCTGCACATGAAGAACAGGCATGCCAGTTGATCATTAAATGTCCATCTGAATCTTTCTCTAAAGATTTATGAGGACATGCCTCAATACATCTGATACAATCTTTCCCGGCACATTTATTTTTTCTGTAAAGGAGTCTTTCTTTTCTTTTCTGTCCTTCCGGATTTGCACACCAGAGACATCTCAAAGGGCAGCCCATCATAAAAACAGTTGTTCTGCATCCCGGCCCGTCATGAATTGAATGGCTCTGTATGTCGAAAATAAGACCGTCTGTGAGAGGTGATTTTTTTGTAATAGCCATAATTTTTTTTCGTGACCCGTAACGCGTAACAGGATTACATAAGCTATAGTTTGCAAATTATGCTTTTCTGTAATATAATTGTAATAAAAAATTCAATAAATTTTGACTTTTTCCTTCATAAAAATACTATATTCTCTGGAATTCCTCGCGTCACGCGTCACGCGTCACGCGTTACGATCCCATAAAAAGTATAGAAAGGACGGTAATTATGGAAGAGACATGTGAGAAAATCGTATCTATAAAAGAATTTATCGGTAGAGAAATAAAAAAGGAACCGACAAAAAGGGCTAAAAAATTGAGAGAACAATATTTAAATACCCTCTCGTCTATAAGTCTTGAATTCCCTTACTGGTATACAAGAAAATATCGAGAATTGGAACATGAAATCCCTTTAGTCCGTCGTGCTGAAGCATTAAAACATGCCTTTTCCCATATCAGCACAACGATCTGGCCGGGAGAACTGCTTGCAGGCGGTAAAACCTCTTATTACAGAGGATCTTTCCCCATGCCCTGGCTGTCGGAAAAATTTTTCCTTGCAAAAGAAGAAGAAATGAGCAAAGAAGTTTCAAAAAGCAGTGCCGACGAAGTGAGTAAATTCGGCTCAGGGGGAGGAAATGTTACAAAGAGTTTTGGGAATGTAGTTTCTATTGCAGGTAAATTCGGTATAGTCTCTGAAGAAGTCCCTCCTCTTATAAAGCTTGCAAGGGAATGGGAAAATAAATCCGTAGAGGATCTGGGCCGGAAATATGAAGCACTTGTACCTGAGTATAAGATTAAGGAACAGGTTATGAACAGTGTAATATGTATGTTTGATTCCGGTTATACCCTGCCGCAGGGGAGAGAAGTTATCAATTATTATTATCCTCTTCAGTATGGTTATGATAAATTAATTGAAATGGCAAAGGATTCTATGGCCGGAGTGGCAGGGAGAGCGGACGGAGACGGACTTGCCGGCATGGACAGACTTTATTTTTACCGTTCTGTTGTTTTGATACTGGAAGGCATTCAGGCATGGCATCTCAATTATGCAAAAGAGGCACAGAGGCTTTCTCTGGCAGCGGTTGATCCTGAACGTAAGAAAGAATATAAAAATATTGCTGATTCTATGAACAGGATTGCCCATCACCAGCCGGGAACGTTCCGGGAAGCACTTCAGATGGCCTATCTCATACATATTGCAGTACTCAATGAAGACGCCATTTCAGGACTTTCTCCCGGCCGTCTGGGACAGGTTCTGTACCCCTGGTTTGAACAGGATATTCTCTCAGGCCGTACAACGGAAGATGAAGTCCTTGAATTACTTGAATGTTACAGAGTAAAAATGACATGTATAGACTGCTTCGCTTCTATGGGTGTCGTAGGAGGAGTACTTTCGGGAAATACATTTAATAATTTAAGCATGGGAGGTCTCACAAAAGACGGTCAGTCTGCCGTAAACAGACTGGAATATCTTATAGTGAAAGCCGGTATGACATGTGAAACTCCACAGCCCACTCTTTCTGTTTTATATGATGAAAAACTCCCTGAAGAATTCCTGCTTCACGCAGTGGAATCCATCAAAACAGGTACAGGTTATCCTGCATGGATGAATAACCGTCTCGCAATGGAATTTCTTTTAAACCAGTACGGATCTGAAGGTATGACAGTTGAAGAAGCAAGATCGGTAGCTATAGGAGGATGTCTGGAAACATCCCCCTGTTCGTGGCATGAACTTACTCTTAACGGAAAAACTTATGTAATACCGGGAGGAGCGGGGCAGCCTACAAGTGTGGGTGTCCATTTTATCGCCAATCCGAAGGTTCTGGAACTGGTTCTTTTTAACGGATATGATCACAGGACAAAATCACAGGTTTTGCCTCCTCATAATAAAGAACTTTCTACTTATGAAGAATTATGGGAAACATTTAAAGAATATTATGAGATTATCGTTGATTGCCTTGTAAAATGTAATAACATACAGCATGATATATGGAGAAAACAGAATATGTCAGTATTTAGTTCCATGTTGAAGCCTGACTGTTTAAAAGATGGACATCATATAGGAAACCTCGGTTACAGATATAACGGCACCTTTAATATTGAGTCCTGCGGTCAGATAAGTGCCATAAATTCTATGGCAGTTCTGAAAAAGCTTGTTTATGACGATAAAAAATATTCCCTTGACGAAATAAAAGATGGAATTTTAAATAATTTCGGTTTCATACCGGCAGGGGAGACAGGGAATTTTTCTATTTTTTCTCAGGTAAAGAAACAGGGTAAAAACGGTAAATACGATCAACTCTATCATGACTGTCTCAGTGCTCCAAAGTTCGGCAATGATGATCCTTCTGTAGATGAATTATTCAGACAATATGAATTATGGTTCTGTGCCGTGTGCAGAAACTACGAATCCCTTTACGGTAAAAAGATGTATTCCTGTCAGATATCTGTTTCCACTCATGGGGCACAGGGGGCAATAACTCTTGCTTCGGCAGACGGGCGACTCTGCGGCACTACCTATGCAGACGGTTCATTGTCTGCCTGTCCCGGTACAGACAGAAACGGTATTTATGCCCTCTTTGAGTCTGCTACCTGCTGGGATCATTCTCAATCACAGAATTCACAGTTAAATCTGAAGCTTCACCCTACGGCAGTAAAAGGAAGAGAAGGTGCAAAGAAACTCCTGGAACTTACCAGATCTTACATGAGGCGCGGCGGTTTTCATATTCAGTATAATATAGTTGATTCGAATATGTTAAAAGATGCCCAGATACATCCTGAAAATTACAGAGAACTCATGGTAAGGGTTGCAGGATTTACCCAGTACTGGGTTGAAATAGGGAAACCAATTCAGGATGAAGTTATTGCAAGGACGGAACATGGATAGTTAGTCGTGAGTCGTAGGGGCGACCCCCTGTGGTCGCCCAGATACCGGTGAAAACACGCATCACGCATTACGCATCACGCATCACGATTTATATTGCAGGGAGAGAAATAATAATGAACAAATTAAAATTAAAACACATTGATTGTCTTAATTTTATACCGGTTGATGTGGCAAAAGGCATATGTAATTTTCACAGTAAGGAAATACTTGTTGAAGGAAATATATGTGAGAATTTTAAATTAATGCCTGAATGTAATAATTGCAGTTATTTTATGGAACCTGATAGTAAAGGCACGGGGAAATGTGCAGGCTTTTCTGATAATTACTGGACTTTTGCATCCCTTAAAGCTGTAAACTGCGAAAAATACAATATGAAAGAATCTGTGTAATTTTTTTTATTAAGGACTGCAAAAAAACAACTCCGGCAAATTGTTAGACCAATCAATATCCTCGTGTCACGCGTTACGCGTTACGCGTCACGAAT
>CALARM010000617.1 GCA_937888925.1 uncultured Synergistia bacterium
CAGCCTTTTCTATATTATTATGAATGGCAAAGAATTGTCTTTCTATTTCCTTAAGTACACCGGCTTCGTAGTAAATCATACCGCATTTGAGGCATATTTCAACAGGTGTACCTGTTACAAGTAAATACTTGCCTTTAAAGCTATAAAGATAATCTACTTTTCTTTCTTCATGACTATCGCTGCCACAGAAATTACATGTTATTTTCTTCATCTTTTTTCACCCCTCTTGTCCACGGGTCGATAAATTTTGGCAGACCTGGATAAAATAGCAGAAAAAGCACTGGAAGATTATAAAAAAGGGAAATGTAAATCCTGGTAATTCCGGCTCAGGCTACCCGGTTAAAGTCTCTTACAAAACACATTTCAATATAATGACAGGACAAACTTCAATGCTTCGTCTAATTCTTTTATTTTATAATCAGGTAAATTCCCTGTGATTTCTATAATACGATTTCTCCTGATTAAACGTATCTGTTCCGCCATGATAACAGAATCTTTTTTGCACCCTCCAATGCCGGAAGGAATAAATATATGACCGGGAAATTCTTTAACACCCTTTACTGCATCAGTTAAAGGACAGACAATGACACCGGGATGGCGTGATGCATTATGTGCATTATTACTTACAATAACACATGGCCTTATACCTGATTGTATTGCCGGTTCAGGAGGATTTAAATTTGCATAAACCAGATTTCCTCTGGTTAAGGCAGGAATATCCATGGGGGAACCTCAAAAACTCAGGCCGTCAGCACTGCATTTATCTTCCCATTTCATTGCTTCTTCAGTGCCCGGAGAGTCAGCAACTCTGTCATATAATTCAACCATATGTTTTAATCTATGTTCCTGTACTAATTTATTCATACCTTCTATTATAAAATCAGTAATAGTTTTATTCTCATCTTTCAGTATAGATTTTAGCTGCCTGTACAGTTCATATGGCACATTTGCGTTCAATCTCTGGAACTTTTCCATAAAACCCACCCCTCTACTCATGATTATACTCATAAAAATGAGTAAAACAAGATTTAAGGGAAATATTTTCTTTAATATGAAAAAGTTTTATATATGTTATGTTTTTCATCAGGTATTACTCAGGCCATCGAGATAATAATTATAATCATTTTCACTGAAACATACGAAAATAACCTTTTCTACGGAGGTATTTTCAGTAAGGAATTTTTTGACTTCTCTTATTGCTATCTTTACCGCTCTATCAATCGGAAACCCGTAGATGCCGGTGCTTATGGACGGGAATGCTATTGTTTTTATATTATGTTTCTCTGCCAGAATAAGGGAATTCCTGTAACATCCGGCAAGTAGTTCATCTTCTCCGTTAGTTCCTCCGTTCCAGATGGGACCCACTGCATGGATTACCCATTTTGCCGGCAATTTATATCCCTTCGTAATTTTTGCATTCCCTGTTTTGCACCCTCCGAGAGTAAGACATTCTTTTTCAAGTTCCGGCCCTGCTGCGGAATGAATTGCACCGCATACGCCGGAACCATTCCGGAGTTTATCATTTGCTGCATTTACTATGGCATCTACAGAGAGTTTTGTAATGTCTCCTTTGATGAGTTCGATTCTTGTTGAAAATTCTGTTTCCTTTGACATGAATTATTCCCTCCTTGTTGAAATTTATTCGGTTTATATAAATTTATTTGCTATGTTTCTTTGCCGGTCTTTCTTTAATATTATCAGGATTTTCTTTATCCAGTTCCCATTTTACCGGATTATTTATTATATATTCCCTTATCTGGTTTAATTCCTGATCATTTCTGATAATATGGTCATAATAATTTCTCTGCCAGAGTTTACCCGGGAATGACGGCCAGTTATATTGTATTACAGATTTATGATAAATGTTTGTTGTTAATGATTTAAACCGATGTATAATATCAGACAATTTCATTGTGGTATCCATACCTGCTTCCCTCTGTAAGGTATTAACCCCACAGGGGCAGGCACGGGGGCCTGCCCCTACGATGATAATTCCATGAATATGGTTTGGCATTATAATATAGGAATCTATTCCAACACCGGGATAATGTTCAGACAAGGTCTTCCATATATTTTGCACCATAAGACCTGCATCATTTAAGACTATAGTGTTATTTATTGATTGCCCCAGCAGACATTCACGATTTTGTATACAGATAGTTACAAAATAATATCCTTTCTGGCTGTAGTCATAGCCTTTCAATCTTATAGAACGTCTATGATGAATATCTGGATTATATTTCATTTTACACCTCTATCCGGTCACCGTAGGGGCACCCCCCTGTGGGTGCCCCTCTATGGGTTATCTTTTTTTTTGTTTCTGTAGGGGCAATTCCCCTGTGGTTGCCCCTGTAAGGGATTGATCTTGCATAGAGGTAATATTCTGGAATATCTTCACAGGCAGAATTCTTAGCATTCCAGGTAATGGATTAACCCTGCGGGGGCAGGCACGGGGGCCTGCCCCTACATTATTATTTTTAATTTTTGTCCATAACTTCCTCGGCAAAATCAGTTGTTGCTTTTAAAATTACATCAAGGTCATCTGCTGTTCTTAAAGATTTATGTTTAATATAGGCACTGGTTTCTGAACTGAGGATTTCTTGAACACGTGGTATGTCTTTAATTTTTTTAACATATTGTTGATATGTTTTTTCTGTAGCACCAAAAGTAGATAACTCTTTACTTTTTATTAATTTTACTAAATCCTCTGAAGGAAAGATAATGAGAACCATTTTATATTTATTTTGAAATTTTGCCTGTAAACTGAAAGCTGTCATACTCCATTTTATATTAAAATGTTGCTTGTTTTCCCATATTTTAAACCATTCTGTATATTTTTCTTTAAACTCATCAGGGACTTTTCCTAGAAATTTATCTTTTGGTGGTTTTGGATCTGGTGTTGCATTTTTGATTTGATCAATAGTTGAGGAAATTATGGGATAAAAATCATCATAGTGCTCCTGTATGTCATTTAAAGTAATAGTTTTCCATTGGTCATCTTTATTAAGGATTTCAGGTATTTTTTCTAAAAAATCTGAACCAATTTTTTCTGAAATTCCTGCATTATATAAATGGGTTGGTAAATTTCTGGCAAATACACTACTATCTTTTGATATGCCAAATAAAGCAAATTCCTGATTGCTTTTAGAATCTAATAAATTTATTACACAAGAACCTTTTAAAGTTTGCTCAATACATCCAAGATTCTTCATGTCTTTTATAATTTTTTTAAAAAATTCTACAAGGCTTTCACCAACATTTTCTTCAAGACATTCAATAAATTCTTTTTTATCAGGAGTAGTTTCTTCAGGAGTTGTTACTTTTGTTGTTAATTCATCTTTTTCTCTGTCATATTTTATTTTTACTATAGCTCTGGTTTCTTCAACTGTTTTACCAACTACATGAGAAATAACCAGTAGTGGCGAGCCTTCTTCTTTATTTATATTATAAAGTTGTAGTTCAATAAGGTATAGGTTGAAACCGAGTCCAGGTTTTTTATGAATGGCATCAGTTAATAAAGCTACATTGGGGGATATTTTATCTCCTGCGATTAATAAAAGAAATTCCCCATTTTCCAAATTTGAATTAACATTACCTAAAAAACGTTCTTTTGGAAAATTAAAGGCTCTATCTTCTTTTTCTTTTAAGTATAAACTGACATATTTTTCCAGAGACTCAATTTCTTCTCCTTTAAAATTTCTTAATGATTTTTTTACTTCCTCTTCTAATTTCTTGTAATTCCATTTAGATATTTTTTCAGCATATTCTATAATTTGTGCTACTACAGTCCTGTGTTGCTCTGGATTTTTCCATAACTTTGTCTCTACAATAGTCAGTTTACCCCGGGGACTGATATAAAGACAATCAATATAAACAGGACTACCCCCAGGAGTTTCTAATGGTATTTGTCGACCGATTGGTATCATAGGGGTAAAAGAAACAGCTAATTCTTCAATAGCCAATAAATCAGGGTTTTCAAATATAAGATCTTCTAACCACTCTTCATTTTTTACTTTGTCATTTGACTCTATTTTTTTTTGAACAAGATCTCTTGTTTTTTTGCCCCTTTTTTCTTCTGGATTTTCTAAAATTACTGCTTTAGGAGTGTAATTCATAAATAATTCCTTTCTTTCTTTTATTAAATATTATCTACTTATTATTTTTTTACTAACCATATCATAAAAAATTTCTATAGGAAATTCCCCAAATCCTTTTCATGCAAAATAATTACAAATAAAACAAAAAGTTTTGTTGGAATAAAGATTTCTGTTCTCCGGCCTGATTATTATATAAAACCAGGCTGTCTAAAAAATCTCCTGCAATCTCTCCATAAACCTTTTATATTTCTCCGGCGATATATATTCTATCCAGCCGCAGTTCCAGCACTCGTAGTAACTGTTACCTTTCCCGTCAGTACCTATGCAGGGGTAATCGTCACAGTCAGGACAGGTGTCTCTTTCCTCTTCAGTAACTTCCACCGGCACGGGATATATCAGATCTTTACCTGTTTCCTCTTTAAAAGACATCTTCTTCACTTCATCATAATAAAATTTACTTTCCAGTTCTTCAGGAAGAATAATCAGGGCATCGAGAAAATTCAGCATATATAAAGTGTCGTCTCTGTTATATTTCCCGCTTTTGATTATCTCTTTTGCCAGAGATAGTTTTGTTGAATAAAGATGTTTAATATCGTTTTTATCGATTTCAGAAAGGGCAGGATATATTCTTACCACCATTGCAAAGGGATTGTCGCTTCTTCCGAGTTCTTCCGGTCTGTTCATGACAGGAAATTTAAGTGTTAATTTATTTCCCTGCTGATTTACTTCATAGCTGTCTGCTGTAAAATGTCCCTTACTGTCTGAAATTATGACAATTGCCGCTGTTTTTTTATGGCATTTATCATGGCCCGTGCCGTAAAAGTGATCGATTCTCTCTGACAGATTGTTCTCTTCTCTTTTATTGACCTCAATATATAACATAAAGCTTTCCCTGTTTTTATGTTTCAGATGGCATTTAACAAGCTTACAGGCAGTATTTTCCCACAGGTCTCTGCCTTTTACGACCCTTTCCAGTTCTTTGTCCTGAAAGGTTATTTTCTTTGTAAAATCTATTTTCTCATATATATCAGTGAAAAAGAATTCCATAAACTGCGGAAAATACTGTTCAATAAATTCTTCCCATATGCGGTTCTCCGGATTTTCCTTTTCTTTTTTCTCATGGCCTTCTTTAACAGATACTTTCGTGATTTCAAATCTCTCAGGTTCTTTAGTAGCTTTTTTTTCTGTCTGAATCAGGATTTTCTTTCTTACTTCCATTAGAATTCTACCGAGTCTGTCCTCACCTTTCCAATCATACCAGCCCCATACCTTATCTTTCCTGGTATGTTCATGAATGATCCTGTCACCTGTTGAAAGCAACAGTTTTTTTAGCTCTTCATTCTGTGTAAATTTTGCATAGACACCGTTAAACATTACGTCTGATTTGATCTCTTCCCAGTCAGAACGGTTTTTTATAGATTTGCCGAGCTGTTTGGCTTCATCAGGAGTTTTTGCCTCTCTGATCTTTTCATGATGTTCTTTATCTGTTGCTTTCCATGCCTGAAAATAATGTTCCACCGTTGGATAAGTCTTTCCGTCTATGTCTATTTCGGAGGGGTAGAAGTTAGAAAATTCCTTATAAGGTTTTGTTTTGTAATCGTAAAAAAGAATAGCTTCTTTTTCTTTCTTCAGTATTTTTTCTATCTCTATCTCTCTTTCTTTCTCTCCGGCAAGGATTAATTCCTTAAATCTTTCAGGGAGAGTATCGAAGCCTCCTGATGCAAGTTCAACTGTTTCTATAAAATCCGCTCTTTCTTTGTCGGATATACGAAACATAACATCGGTATTCATAATTCTGCCGGCTCTTCTGCTGAGAGCCACATACTCGGGCGTTACTCTGAACATATTGATTACCTCCTCGTTATGTCAATTTTTACTATCTTACTCTCATTATACAGAGGAGGGACTATTATGGTGTAGCTACTGATGAAGCAGGATAAAAAAATCTAAATGAGTGTTAAAACAGTGGAGATTCTGTGAGGTCTATATGAACAGGGCATCGCACATCACGCTTCTAATATAAATTTATAATCTTACTTACTTCGTCTTTAATTCTTTCCCTGAGCTCTTCCGGCTCCAGTACCGTTACATGGGAGCCGTATTTAAGTATCCATGAAACCATATTAAATGGCTTTTTCACTTCAAAAGACACTATTATATAATCTTTCTGTTCTTCTTCAATCTTCTGGCTCCTGTGTTCCTGTCTGTAAGCAAGTTTTTTTCTCATCTCGTCAGCTTTAAACCCGGTAAATTTCAATCGTACCTTTACAGGTTCCCAGTCTTCATCCGGATGAGACCAGTCCCACATATGCACGACAGACAGATCCGGATTTGCAGGTAATTCTTCTCTTTCACTTCCTGTTAACTCTGCCGGCTCTCCCTTTATATCTATCTGATTGACGACAAAAGTTTTTAACACTTTGTCTTTAAGACAGAAAGCCCTGACATACCATTCATAATCAT
>CALARM010000618.1 GCA_937888925.1 uncultured Synergistia bacterium
TTTATTTCAGTTCAGGTCAGGTTTTGTCCAATATTATAACAACAAATCCGAGATTCCAGACTTCAAAAGGCATCAGAGTCGGATCTAGAATTGACGATGTAAAGAAACTTTACCAGGGCAGTGAGGTGTTACTGAAACAAACTACACAGTATGATTATGTGAAAAATGTAATATCCAATCCATTCGGAGTATATTTAAGTTATGCAGGGATCAGATTTATTTTCAGTCCTTCGTATACAGTAGTAGGAATTGAAGTGGGACAGTAGAATAATGCCAATATATTCATAATTATCTATTCTTATAGTTACAGCAGGCCTGATATAGATTGTACCCGGTAAATACAGATATTTATATTTTTTAATGAGGTGTTGACATGCATTATAAATTTAAAGCTATGCAGAAAATGCTTGCTGCAGTCGGAACCAGTAATGATTTTTCTCAGAGACCGGTTTTCCAGAAAATTAAACAGGTTACTTCTGTTATAGAACCTTCCCCTGAAGAAATTTCTATTATTCATAATGAAATGAAAAATATAGAAGTTATACTTACAAATACTGAAAAAGAAGAACGAAACGGTATGGTTTCATCGAAAAAGCTTAAAGATATTATGTCTCCTGTTAACAAAAAGATAATAGAAGCCATGAAAATATATCTTTCAGCCTGGCAAATGGTTGCCGAATTACATAATATAAAGCCAGAAGTTCAGCAATCTTCAGAAGAACAGCCTGTAGGCGGTGAAGAAGGGGAGACCCTTCCCGGAGAAAAAGCAGAAATCCAGATTTCTTCCGGAGAAAATTCAGAAGAACAGCCCGTAGCCTGTGAAAAAAGCGAAACCCCTTCGGATGAACCAGCAGAAATCCAGATAAAATCATTGAAAGAGAGACAATTAGACAGAGATGAAATGTCTGAACAGATAATTTCTCTCGCAGAAAAAGCCGAGCATATGTTATGTGAAATTGAAAAGAAAATAACAGAAGTTCTGGATGATAATCCTATTGAAGGATAATAAGAAGTGAAAAGTGAACAGTGAGTAATTTCCTGTTCTTTTCACTATTAACTCTAATTAAATTTTTACGTCCTCGAACAATAAAGTTGTAATTTGTAATAGTTTGTTGTAATTTATTACAATTACAGAATACTTCTGACATAAATTTGATTTACAATATTTCCAGAACAGATGTAATAACTACAGAAAATTAAGGAGGAATGAAAATGATCGGAAGTATTGGTTATGGGATGCAGGGACAATCAAGTGGAGTCAGAGAGAAAATGCACCAGTTTATGCAGAGCCTCAGCCCTGAAGAACGTCAGGCTTTTCGTCAGTCTCAACAGGGTGGTATGCAGGGTATGAATGGTATGCAGCCACCACCGCCACCACCTGGAATGCAGGGTGGAATGCAGGGTATGGGTATGCAGGGTATGAATGGCATGCAGCCACCTCCACCTCCGCCACCGGGTATGCAGGGCATGGGTATGCAGGGCATGAACTCAGTTGGCGGTAATAATTTAACATCTGAAGTCACCCAGAAGTTTGAACAATTTGAACAGACTTTAAATCCACAGGAAAAACAGGAATTACATATGATGATGGATGCAAAGAGACAGCAGATGAGTGGTTTTAATGGTATGGGTACGGGCATGGGTATGATGTAAAGGCCTTTATCCAGGTATTATATTTAATTGACTGACCTGCCGGATGCCGGCAGGTTTGCCTTTTTATAGTTACAATATTTTGCATTCTGTCACAAATTATTACAAATATAGAAAACTTCTGAAATGAATTTATCTTATAATATATTCCAGTATTTATATTTTATGCCGGAGGGATGATTATGAATCTGGTAGAAGAAGTTATGGAATATGAAGTCAGAAGTCTTGAGAGACTTCTGACTTTAATTGAGTATAAAGGCAATATTTTTGGCCCCGATCTTTTAGAGTCTTTTGAGAGAATTATTGAAAAATTCAATTCTTCGAACACAGAAATAGAAATTGATAAAGAAATGAGAAAGATACAGCTTTTGATATTTAAAATAGAGACGGAAAATAATAGCCTCAGCCTCACGAACGTTATAATCGGAACGATAAAGCAGTTTTTAAACAACTATCTTGTTGCCTATATAATCCTCAAGGGAATAAAGAAAGAAAATAATTTATTTCTTCATTCACATAATAAGATGAGCAATGCAATAAATCTGGTTCGACACACTGAACTGGAATTTGAGCCTGTTAAAAAATTCATCAAACATATTTTTTTTTCTGATACAGAAAAAGAGTGAGGTGACTTATGAAAGAGAAAGATGGAACATCATTCCTTATACTTGTGGAGAGATTTATTCATATAATAGAATTATTAAAGAAGATCATAGGAGAAGAAGAACGATGGAATAAGAGTCTGATAAAATTATATGCTCTCAGAAAATTAATCAGGTGTGATACGGAACGGGTAAAAATAATAAAAGCTATTCATAGCGAGAACCACCATCTGTTAAATCGTGAAGGTTATTAACGCTCCCTTCTGACCTGGATTTTCAACCATTATTTTACCTTTATGGAGTGTTATTATTTTTTTAACAATAGCAAGTCCAAGACCTGTACCTCCTGTTTCTCTTGTTCTTGACGTATCTTCTCTGAAAAATGGCTCAAAGATTTTTTCTTTATTTTCTTCTGATATACCGGGACCTTCATCTTTTATGGAAACTGAAAAATGGCCGTTATCTTTTATCAGTATAATCTCAATTTTGCCTGCCATCGGTGAATAATCAATAGCATTGTTAAGCAGATTTTCAACGACTCTGGTTATTCTATTTCTGTCTATAAATACGTGACTCATATTATTTTTATTTTGAATGTTTATTTTTATATCTTTTTTTTCAATGAATAGTTGAAATTTTTGTATTACCCCTGTAATCAGTTCTTCCAGATTAACTGCTTCTATTTTTAAATTATAACCTTTATCCATTCTGGAGAAATCCAGTAATTCTTTTACGAGTTTTGACATTTCTTCTATATTTTTCGTAAGTTTCTCTACATTTTTAATTGACGGTATCTGATTTTCGTTTACTTTGTCTTCAATAAGCTGCACTGCCAGTCTCATTCTGCTCAGAGGTGACCCCAGTTCATGGGATATATCTGAAATCAACTCTTTTTTCCCTTCAATAATGGCGGCAAGTTCATTTGCCATATGGTAGAAAGCTCCTGTCAGTGTCGCAATTTCATCATTACCTTTAGGTATAATATTTTTTTCTATACCGGTAAAATCTCCCATGGAAAATTTAAGAGCTTTTTCTGTTATTTCCTCCAGTGGTTTTGTCAGATATCTTACCAGGGGATAGACCATTATAGAGAGTAATATACTGCAGAATAATAAAATAAAGATAAATCTTGTTTGAGATATGGGACGGTGTCTGTGAAAAATTCCTATATAACTGTAGTATGAATCTTTGTGGTTTTCAGAAAATAATATAAAAGGCCCTCTCTCAGGGCCTTCATCAAATTCGTTTATCATATAATCCTGATTATTATTAATTTTTTTTATCATATTTTCATCAAGATCTTTTTTATATTTCTCCGTAGTGATTATGACCTTCCCGTTTTTATCGTATAGTGATATGTCACAGTTTGTCTTTTCAGAAAGACTTCGCATCAGTGACGGGAGGTTGTTTTCAGATGTGTCGTAGTTTCTTATATATTCTATAATATATATAACATGTCTGGTCATCTCTATATGAGGAGGTTTATTCATCGGACGAAACAGCAACATGGGAATCAGCACATTTATTATAGCTACAACAGCCAGAAAATAAATATATATCTTGAGATACAATTTTGATAATTTAATCAAGGTTTATTCTCCTGAAAATACATAACCCACTCCCCATATGGTTTTTATGAGTTCAGGTTTTTTAGGATCTTTTTCTATTTTCTGACGCAAACGACTTATATTGGCATCTATGGAGCGATCAAAGGCGGTAAAAGACTGTCCTCTTGAAAGGTCCATAATTTTTTCCCTTGATAATACAATACCTTTATTTTGAATAAAAATGTTTAATATGTCAAATTCCAGAGAAGTCAGTTCCATTAACTCTCCTCTCACTGTAGCCTGTCTCTTTTTTAGATCCAGTTTTACCGTATCTCCGTTTATTTCTTCTGTTATATTTATGACATCTATTTTTTCCTTTCTTCTTATGACAGCTTTAATTCTTGCCAGTAATTCTCTCGGATTGAAAGGTTTTGGTATGTAATCATCGGCTCCCATTTCCAGTCCGAGAATTCTGTCTACTTCATCTCCTTTTGCAGTCAACATAATTACAGGAAGATAATTGTATTCATTATTTATTCTTTTTAATACTTCAAGGCCGTTCATGTTTGGCATCATTACATCCAGTATTGCTATGTCATATCTGTCTTCTTTAATCATTTCAAGGGCTTTTTCTCCACCGCTGGCTTTATAGACTTCCATGTCATTATTTGTAAGATATTCTTCCAGTAGTTCAAGGAGTTCCCTGTCATCATCTATGAGTATTACCTTTAACATAATAATCCCCTTTCTTATATCAGTGAGCAGTTATGTATCCATTCACTCTTCACTTTTCACTTTTCACTATAATTATAACCCCTGATTAAATAAAAAAACAGTTTATTTTACAATTTCTTACAAAGTTTTACAACTTTTATAATTTGATTGTCTTACCGTTATAATATAACGTTTTCATTATCTCCCTTACTACTTCGACAGGTAATATTATACTTTGTTACATTTTTTTACATTTTCAAAAAACTTCTGTAAGAAAAATCATTTAAAATATCCCTGACGATATTTTATGGATAGTATAAGTTAATTATAGTGAAAAGATAGGATGTCACTCATTACTCACTATTCACTAACGGTTATTTTTTTATAAAGGTGTGTGAAACATGTCTATTATAGAACTCTCAAATATTTATAAAACATATAGAATGGGCGGTGTAGATGTTCATGCCTGTTCTGATATTAATTTATCTGTAGAAA
>CALARM010000619.1 GCA_937888925.1 uncultured Synergistia bacterium
TTTATAATCGACAGTGGTATTGTAGGAGAAAAATGGCTTTCTGTAAGACCTAAAAGCACAAAGCCAAAAGGCTTTATAAAAAAAGACGGGAAAGATGTCCTCTATGGTGAAACACCTGTTAATCTTCAGGATCTGACAAAGGATGTAAAACATGGTATCTCAGAGCTTACAGGCACCATAAAAACAATTGATATAACGGCAAAAAATGTAAATAAAATAGTTGGCGACAAAGAAACACAGAAAGCTCTGAAAGATACGGTACTTAATGTCCGTCAGGCCAGTGAGGAATTAAACAGACTGCTTGTCAGCACGGGAGGCCATATAGATACCATATCGGCAGAGGTTCAAAATACTCTGAGACTCTTATCTTCCGAACTTGAAATGACTACGGCAGATGTGAGGGATAATCTTGATATGGTCTCTGGTGATGTATATCGTTTTACCAATACACTGAACAGGATTGCAGGAGATAATGAAACAGATGTGAGAGACATGGTAAGAAATTTAAAGAAGACCTCACAGGAACTTGAAGTTGCCATTGAGTATGTAAATACCTTTGTAGGCGATCAGGAGATTTCCAATGATATAAGAGAAACCCTTAAGAGCCTGAGAAGAACCAGTGCGACAGTAGAAGAAACTGCCACCAATCTTCAGGCTTTTGTGACAGATAAAGAACTTCAGCAGGACCTTCGTGATACCATATCAAATGCAAGAAGTACCCTTGAAAATGCAGATGCACTTCTGGCAGGGACAAGAGAATTTTTTGCCAAAAGAGATACATTGATTCCTTCCAGAGTATCATATCAGTTACTTCTTACGGGTGTGAGGAATGAAAACGGCGATATAGACGGTTCAGCCGATGTTCTTGCCAATCTTTATAATAAAAGCGGAGATGCCTATCTGCAGTTAGGTATAACTGACGTAAACGACCAGAGCAGAATGAATGTTCAGTTAGGAAAAATACTTGACGATAGAAATACAGTCCGTGTAGGTGTTATAAAAGCCAATTTCGGATTTGGATATGATTACAGATTTTCAGAGAATGCAACTGTTAATCTCGATTTCTTTGATATTGCTCATCCTACACTTGACTTTAAAACCAGATACAGACTTAATGACAGAGTCGACCTGATACTTGGTGTGGATAATATATTCAGGGATGAGCAGCAGGTAAAAATCGGAACGGGAATCAATTTTTAAGTGAAAAGCGAAAAGTGAAAAGTGAAAAGTGAAAAGTGAAAAGTGAGTAGTAGGAGCGAACCACTGTGTTCGCCCGGTACCGGTGAAAATACGCATTACGCATCACGATTATATTATCACGTATTACGCTTTAAATTTCCTTTTTATCTTTTCATATTCTTCAGGTGTTAAATGATTTTTTAATTTTTCAAGGGATTCTTCTTTTGATATGTCAGAACCTCTGTAATTATTATAGGCATGAGAAGAAGTTTTTTTATATATATATTCCATATCTTCGTCAAATAATCCGTTATTTTCAAAATACTTTATGGCTACTTCTCCCATACCGCAGGTCCAGCCGTAAACAAATGGGGCAGTAAGGAGCCCTCCTATTACCGGTATGAAATTACCTATGATTAATGCACTTATTTCTCCCATGATGCTGAACCCTGCAGCGGCAGCTATTTCCATAAGAGTTTTTTCAGGTTTTATTTCTTTCTCATAAATTTTCCCTATGGAAACAATCATGGCACACTGGAGAGGGAGAAGAAAAAATATATCGCAGAATGGTATTTTTACTGCTACAAGAGCGGCTGCCATTATGGAAAAGGTATGTATTATTTTTCTTGCTCTTGCCCTTTTAAATTCTTCTTCATCTATAAGTCTTGGCGGCCCGAAATACCTGTTATCATATTCATAGTCCACTTTATCATAATTATAATCATCTTCATCTTTATCATAATAAGAATTTATATGGGAAGCAGCAGAACTCTTCTTATCCATAATATTACCGCATCTATTACAGAATTTTGCATTATCTCTGTTTTTTGTTCCACATTTGGTACAGAAGTTCATATACAGTCCCCTTTACAGTGAGCAGTGACCAGTTGCCGGTTGTTTTATCAATCACGTATATTCACTCTTCACCTCAGGGCGTTTTATTAAACGCCCCTACTCACGACTCACGACTCACGACTCACGACTCACGTAAATTATATCATAAAACATAATGACCTCATAGAGAGGATTTTTCATTTTCTCTGTTGAAGTTATTATTAACTATTAACCATTAACCCGTTATGCGTCACGAACATAATAAGAGAAATATAAGGGAGGAAGCATATATGAATTTATCCTATCCTAAAGCTCCTGCTGTGTTTTCCGGAAGAAAAAAAATCCTTGAACAGCTTAAAACAGGTTTTATTCATTATAATGTGTTAATAATAGACGGTATGGCCGGTATAGGTAAAACAGCTCTGTCCCTTCATTTTGCCTCAATCATTGATTCTTCTCCCGATTTTTTCCCTTTTCACGGTAATGTAATATGGATTCAATGTGAGGAAGGGTGGAGAACAGAAACATTACTTTATGAAATCAATCATCTGTTTAAAGAAAGAGGGGAGCAAAATTTTGACGGATACCTCAAAGATAATGACTGTGACGGCATATTGAGGTGTCTTATTTTTCTGTTAAATAACAGTAATTATACTGTTTTTATAGATGATTACCACAGAATTTCAGATAATAAGAGATTTATAGAACTGTGCGCCAGATTCCTGAGAAAATCCAGAGTATTTTTTATCTCCAGGGAAAAACCTGATTTTTCACCTATGGAATGGATGGATATTTTTGAAGTTACCCTTCACTCTCTTGGCAGGCACGAGAGTTTTTGTATGATAAAAAAACTGCTGGAATTACATACCTGTACTTCACTGAAACAGCATATTATGGAAGAGATTTACACCGGGACAGGAGGTCATCCTTTTTTGATAAAATCTTTTTTAAGCCTCCTTGTATCAGGTGATAAGACAACGGAAGAATTACTCTGCCACAGGGAATTTTCCGGAGATTATATTTGCAGTCAGTTGTTAAAAGGCTTAAAAGACCGGGAAAGAGATTTACTTGTTTCCTTTTCAGTCTACAGAAAACCTGTCAGAAGAGACGGTATCATGTTGATTTATTCATATGAAGATATTGACGATATCATTGAAGGGTTAAAAAAGAAATTTCTTATAGAACTTGATGGAAATAAAAGATATTCTATGGATGGCCTCCTTCGCGATTTTTGTTATGGACAGAGCGATAAAAAACATCTTCATAAGCTCTGTGCATCTTATTATACTGAATTTATTCACAGAGAAGGATATACACTTGACCCGGGAAAAGAAGCTTTCTACCATTATTTTAAAGGAGAAGACTATGGAAAAGCTATAGAAATACTTGCAAATATTATGGGAGAAATGGCTTTATATTTTCAGCTCGGTGAACTGGAAGAATACATAGATAATATAGTCGAAATTACCGAAGAGATACCATCTTCTTTTTTCCTTGTAAAGGCGCAAATACTCAGAGTTACAGGAAGATCCCGGGAAGCCGTAAAACTTCTGGAGAGCAGGTCCGCCGCTCTGCCATTATATGAGAAACACAGATTCCTTATACTTTTATCACGTATTCTTTCCAGACTTGGAGAATGGGACAGAGCCATGGAAATAAGCAGAACAGTTATTCCCATATTGCAGGATCGGAGAGAGGATTTAGCCGGTGCATATGCCTGCATGGGATCGATTTATCGCCGTAAAGGAGATTATATGTCTGCTCTGGATTATTATAAAAAGAGCCTGGACCTTAATAAAAAATCGGATAAAAAACTGGAATTGAGTTTAAAACAGTCTATGGCAATTACTGTGGCAAAAAATGAAGTATCGGAAGAACATATAAATCGTCTTGAGGGATATTTAAATGAGGCTGAAACTCTGAATTTTCCGGATTTAAAGCTTTCCTTTAAAAATAACCTGGCTCTTGCATGTTATGATATTGGAAATTATGATAAATCATTGAAGCTATGGACGGATAATATAGAGAACTGTCGTAATTTCGGATGGAAGGAAGCAATTATGCATTCTCTGGTCAGTTCATCATTACTTTTTGAAGAAATGGGAGAACCGCAGAGAGCAATTTCTCAATATATAGAAGCATTACATATAAGTCGTACTATTGAAGACAATTATTTTCAGTGTCTTATCCTGTGCAGACTTGCAGGTCTTTATCTGATGCTGGGAGAGGTGGAAAAAGGAACAGATTTTACGGAGAATGCCCTGACTATGGCCTATAAATATGGATTTAAAGAATTACTTTCAGATATTAATATTAATGCCGGGGAAATGTACTTTATAAAAGGTAATAAAGACCGGGCTTCCCGGTGTTTAAATGATGTTCTTTCAGGTGAACATGCTTATCAACTGGCAAGAGCTTATAGATTGAAATATATTCTGGACATGGATGTATATTTTAAAGACAGGGCAGACGAATATCTGGCACAGGTTAAAGGCTACAAAAAAAGAAGATGTGAAAAGTATTTTGCTTATCTTGATGAACTGGCTCAGAGAATTTTTCCCTTATCATCAGAAAGAAAGTATATTGTTAAAATGCGTGACAGAAATTATGATGCCACTATAGATGAAATAGAAAGTCTCAGAAAAAGAAAAGAAGACTTTGATATTTTTCTGGACGGTATTGACGGTACTGTAATGGAAAAATCCATGGGACATATAGAGCTTTACAGAAAAAAATCCCTGTCAGATCTTTTATTTTTCTTTGTAAGAAATGGTGGTAAATTCTTTTCTCCCGGAGATTTATTCCCTCACGTATGGAAAGCTAAATATGTCCATATGACCGATTGTCCTACAGTGAAGATGTCTGTTTCCAGGATAAGAAAACTCATAGAACCTCATCCGGAAGAACCTAAATACCTGAAACTTTCACCGGTAAGGTATAAAGAAGAAAGAAAATATTATTTCGATGACTGGAATAATTATTGTTTTATTGAGGA
>CALARM010000620.1 GCA_937888925.1 uncultured Synergistia bacterium
CGGAACTGGTCTGCTTTAAATCATTAAGCAGCCATGAAAGGCTTTTAATCGCTTCGTTTCCTGTAGTTCCCTTACCTTTTTGTTCCCTCGATACATTGAAAGCCCAGATCAAAATCTGAGAACAAATACCAAGCAAAAACGCAAGTATAGTAAGAGTAATAAATACCTCTATCAATGACATACCCAGTATTTTTTTAATATTTAATTCCCTCATATTCATAATCTATTACCTGATTGTTATTTTGCAGAAATATAAATTATTTAGATAAACTGTCTGTACATAATTTTCATATAAAACCTTATTTTACGCCATTAAAAATGAAATTTCCTGTACCTTTAAATTATTTAGATAAACTACTTCTACCTAATTTTCATCTAAAGCCTTATTTTACGCCGTTAAAAATGAAAATTCCTATACCCTTAAATTACTAAAGATAGTTATTTATATAAGTAGTAAAGAACATTTTCTTTTTTAACGGCATACCTTCGGAACTCTTTTCATACCAGTAGAGAGTAACAGTAATTTTTTTCAAACGATTTGTAGTTTCAGTGCCTATTTTCTGAAAGGATACCCATTTTTCCTGTATTTTCATTGTATCCACAACTTCCTGACCGGGTATTATATTATAACATTTCCCATCATCATAGAGAATGTTATCAAAATTATACAATACATCCTGAGAATATTGATCAAGGGTGGACTGAATGATGTTGGTAGCAATTATAAGATTTGAACTTTTCTTCATCCCGACTATTCCTCCGATAAACATACCTATAATTATAATAACAATTGTTCCAAGGATTACAATAGCCATACATAATTCAGGTAAATTAAACCCGGAATGAGATAAAAAAAAGCCTTTTCTCTTAGCTATAATATGTAAATATTCTTCAAGCTCAATTTTCATAATTATATTATAACAAAAATAAAATCAAGTAGCAATTATATTTTAAAAAGGAATAAAAAAAGCAATTTTTTAGCTTCTTATTATCATAGTAGGAGCAGTTACATTAAGACTGGACGGAACCGGGTAAAAAATTATCATATAATCCCTCACACCCTGGTTCAGACATTAAAGATTCTGTAAAAGCTTTATTCTATCTGCCAGTATAAAGGCTGAAGGTCAACAAGTACTTTTTTATAATCAATTATCGAATTGGCTACAATGGGATTATATTTAAGATTTATCGTAAAATTATCACTGCCTTTATTTTTAACCTTAAGACAGGGAAAGATAGAATCATTAGGATCAGTATCAGGATTTATTACCAGGCCTTCAAGTTCAAATTTATTATTATTAGGATCAGCTGTATATTGATTGGTCACATCAATTGTTCCGCCCTTCGCATAAACCACCCCTTTGAACCTGTTCCCTCCGGCAGGAGCTTTACCTGGATCTGTAGTTATAGTCAGGTTCTTTGTATATAAAGCTACTCCGTTTGAAGTTTGTGGAGCTGTTATATTTAAAGAGGCATTATTAAGGGTAATATCCTTATCGTGTGAAGCAAGACTGAAGGCATCTGCAGCAATTTCTATATTACTTGCTGTAATATTTCCTTCTACAAAAAGGCTTGAACCCTTCGTACCATTCACTTTGATATTTACATCCTTTAGTTCCAGATCTTTTTTCCATGTGTAATTTTTTCCTTCTTCTATTATAAGAGTACCTGTGTCTGAATCCCAGGACATTCCGTTAGGAGTAAAATTTCCATACCAGCTATCCAATTCTAACCATCCAAGATTGGTATATGCTTCAAGATCTCCATCGTCATTTCTCATTTTTCCTTTAAATTTAACTGGCCAGGGTACTTTATCATCAAGACTGATAAAGCTTGATTGTTCTTTTGCTGTGTCATAAAGAGTATTATAGTTTGTGTCAAGGAGTTTTTTCTTTGTTGCACCGCCGGCTGCCACACCGCCATGGGTGTTAATTTTCTCTTCTGCTTCCTTGCCTACTACTCCGCATGTAGACATAGTTCCTCCGTCTACCTCAAGGTGAACATAGCAATTCAGGTCTTTAGTACATCTGTAGCTGGGATTGGTTCCTCCTGAAGGGTTTTTTTCTCCGACGAAATTTGAATGAATATTACCTGTATATCCATCTATAGCATCTATTACGGCAGTAAAAGATCTTAATTCTGATTTAGGAGGATCATGAGGATCAGTTACAACAGGATCTTCACCTGCCTCTTCATCATTTCCTACATTCATTCTTATAGTACCTTCACTGCTTACTGTATTTGTCACCTGACGGTAACCTACAACAACTGAAATCGTTTTATTATAGGTGATACTACTTCCTGCAGGTACATATCCCGTAGATTTTATCCCTATACAATGAGGTGGTATATTAAGATTTCCTTCCGCCCAGTACACAGGATCATTGCCATTGGGATTATTAAATATGCTTACCTTAAACCCGCCTCTTCCACATTTTACACCGTAAGGAGAAGTACCCTGCCCTTTCAAATTTTCGTTAGTTACATTTATAGACTGAAAATTTGGATTTTGCTCCAGTTGAAAGATTTCCCAGTTTACTCCTGCCTCGGCTATATAACGGGCATCAGCTTCATAATGAAACCTCCGGGCTATATTCATATGGGCATAACTGTTAATCATAAGAACAGTTCCAAGGGCGAGCAGTACAAAACATACTCCAAGAGAGGTTATTATTGCTATTCCTTTTTTATTTGAAACTTTTTTCATAATTTATCCTCCTTCAGGATGATTACAGGTCACTATTTCTCATGAATACTCTTGATGTATAAAGTGTTTTCAGTTCTCCTCCTCTGGGATTTTTATCTCTTGTTTCTATGGTCAATGTAACATAATTCCATGTCCTTTCAATTACATTTATCTCATAAATATTTCTTGCTACAGTTCCCGGACGATCTGGAGCCGTGTCCGGCAATAGAATACATTTATTAAGGAAAACAGTAAGGTCACCAGAGCGTAAAGGTCTTGGTGTAGTCATAAATCGCTTGAATACGACATCATAATAGGGATCCGATGGAATAAATATTGTTCTTTTCAATAAATACTTCTGAGTAGCTCCTGCTGTAGCCGGATTTTTACTATCAGGTGTTAAATAATATATAACATAGTTATCCCACCGCGGAGAAACTATAAAACAATTCGGATCTGTCCCACCCTTATTATTCAGGACATTGCTCTGATTTGTTAAAAACGTTATTGACAGAGGCAGGTTAGAGACAGGATATGTATTATATGTAAAGGAATCTCCGCTGGATCTTCTTAAATCATTATTAAACCAGTTCACTGCCTTTACTGCTTCTTTTCTTATAAAAGCAAGTCCTGTTTCTTCCTTTGAAAGCCTTAAGCTTTGATACATAATTTTAGAGGAAATACCCATGAGAATTAATAATATTAAAGAACTTATTAATACTTCAAGAACTGAAAAACCTGAGTTTAATTTTATTTTTTTTACTGTTAAAACTGTCATAGTATTGTACATATCCAGGGCTAATAACGGTAATTATTTATATAGGTAGAATATTTAATTTCTGTTGGTTTAGTCCAGCTTTTTCCTTCCATGCTTTTTTCATACCAGTATACACTTATTTCGATATATTTAAGCCTGTTTGTAAGAGGATGGAGTGGATCTGAAAAATCCTTTACTGCCATCTTTCTTGTAAATTTTATACTGTCAAATTCTGTAACAGGCATAGTGTAAGGGCTGGAAGACTGTGGATACATATTGCAATCTCTGAGTATTTCGTCTTGATATAATTCCATGGTAGATTGAGCAAGGTTTGAGGCCACAACCAGATTATCACCTTTTCTCATACCCATAATACCAGATATAAACATACCTGTTATAGTTATAACAGCCAGTGACATTATAACTATGGCTATAATCAATTCAGCCAGGTTTAATCCATAAATAGCTCTGGAAATTTTCATAAAACCAACATGCTTTTAATATAATTTCTTACAGATATTCTTTAAACAAATATATATTTTTTTGTAATTATAACAAAAAAAACATTATATGACAAGAGATAGAACCTGCCTGTTATTGAATGACTGAAAGGTACAAACAGGATTTTATTTACCATTACATATATAAAAACCATTTCAGTTATCAGTAATATTCCGGCCATCTTAACAAATTGTACACAGGTGATTTTAGAGTTCTCTTGACTCATGTAAAAATTTCCATTATAATTCCTTTTAAAAAAAAGGTT
>CALARM010000621.1 GCA_937888925.1 uncultured Synergistia bacterium
CAATTTCATACAATTATCCCCTTTCAAATTCATATTACTCATATAAAATTATATACAGATTAACAAAATCCTTCTTCTGATATAAAAGAGATTAATAAAATCGTGTTATATTTTTATGAGTAATGATTATTGGATTTTTTTTTGTAAATAAGTGCTATAAAAGTTCATGGCGGAATTTTTTGATCTTATAATTTTCTCTTTCTTTCTTTAAATTACAGGGAAAAGTTGATTCATATAAGGGCATACTTAATTGATAGAAGATTCTTTTTTCCCTTCACAGGTCAATATTTTCATCGTTTTTTCAAGAACTCTTTTTACTTCTTCATCTTCTACCTTTATAAATTGCCTGCTTTTTTCTATTGCCACGGATTTTTCCAGTTCTACGAGCATTTCGATTGAATCCATACAGGTTCGTCTGTCACTGCTATTAAGATTTTCTATAATAGCCTGTCTGTAATATTTTTTTGTCATTAATGCAACAAATACCCAGAACAGCGAAAAAGCTATGGCTATAAGCGTAATAATTGCTCTGTCAGGCGTATTGCAGAGGCATTTATTAATAATAATTATTATGGCTCCTCCCAGAATACCTCCTAAAGGATTTATAAAACCTTCCAGAAATCCCCTTATACGTCCCCGGTATGGTGCGGCAATACCATTGAAGGATAGTTGAAATATGCTGCCCTGAACCGTCATTGCTACCAGATCCCAGACAAATCTCATAATGAGTCCGCTGTAGAAAGAAAAAGATATAAATACAAGTATAAGTCCCGATAAAATTGTTACAGGCAAAATGGAGAAACCGCAGGAAACACCGGTTAATTTTATGATTTTCCCTGTAAAGATAAGCTGAAATATGAGGACAGTCATATGAAGATATATATTAAAATATGCATAATACTTGCTTAATTCTGCCTCTGTGGGAAAGGTTGTACTCATAATTTTTCCATATTGAAACTCTTTAAGAGAAGCTACTGTCCAGAATAATATACATATTAACCCGAGAACCTTCACCAGGGGAGAAGTGAGTGAAAATAAAAAACCTTCTTTTAAATTCAGTAAAAAGTTTCTGGATATTTTATCCATATAGGCTGTTTTAGATGTTATTTCATCTCCGTAATATTTTTGTAATATTTCCAGCAACGGCAGTACTATCATTACCGTTATACCCCAGATGATAATGAGACTCTTCATACCGAGACTGTCTACTAAAACAGGAATTACTGTACCTCCTGCAATACTGCCAATGAGGGGCGCTGTAGCAATAATCGGGTAAATTCTTGTTCCCTGTGAAGGTGTAAATGTATCATTAATAAGGGTCCATATCTGTATACCTGTTGTTGAGTAGCCTATGCCGTTTCCTGCAAGTATGAGAAAGCATGATATAAGCAGTCCTTTACTGCTTCCTTCCGATGGTATGAAGAGACCTGAAATGATAATTATTATACCTGTGGCACTGCAGAATAGTTTTAGAAGTTTTTGTCTGGAAATTAAATCTGCAAAAAAAAGATAAAATAAAGTACCTATCATTCCTATAATGGCAAAGAAAATAAATGAATAGGGGAGGCTGTCTATGCCGAGTCTTTTTAACAGAATTGTCTGTACGGCAGACCATCCCAGGGTATAACCGAATGTGCGAATACCAAGCATTAATGAAAAGATTAATACTTTCCCTCTTTCGTCTTTTTCAATATCCAGTATGTTCATTCAGTTATTATAACCTGCCATTTATATTTTACCGACTCAAGCATTCAGGTGTTGTAAAAAATAATCACAACGCGTGACGCCTTAAGCGTTACGCTAGGACAATAACTATAATTTGCCAGAGTTATTTTCTTACAGCCTCTTAATAAACCATTCCCGCTTCACTCTTCCCACTTCACTCTTCACCGTGAGTTAAAATTATGACAGAGGCAAATCATTGTTCGCCCCTGTCTCATAATTTATTTCACGGATATATCCTTTATTTCAATGATCCAGTCTTTTGCACAATCTACCTGAATTTCATTGTATTGTATACCTATAAGGGTATCATAAATCTTTTTTGCTACAGTCCCTATTTCTCCGTTCCCTACTGTAAAGTTTTCTCCTTTGTATCCGAGGGCTCCTACTGGCGTAATGACTGCAGCAGTACCTGAACCGAATATTTCCGTTACTTTCTTTTCCTTTATACCTTTTATTATTTCATCGATAGAAACAGGTCTTTCTTCTACTTTCATACCAAAATGAGAAGATGCGAGTTTCATAACGGAATCTCTCGTTATACCTGGAAGTATTGTGCCGCTCAGATCCGGTGTGATAAGGACATCATCTTTTACCAGAAAAACATTCATTGCTCCTACTTCCTGAATATATGTTCGTGTTACATCAAGCCATAGTACCTGATCATAACCTTCACTGTGGGCTATTTCCGCTGCCATCAGTGAAGCCGCATAGTTTCCAGCACATTTTGCTTCACCTGTACCTCCCGGTGCAGCTCTTGTATATACTTCCTCTACTTTTAATTTTATCGGATTTAATCCACCTGCAAAATATGGGCCGGAAGGACTGGTTATAACTACATGTCCGTAATCCTGTGCAGGTTTTACTCCCAGTTTAGGTGTAGTTCCCATTAAAAATGGTCTGATATAAAGAGATGCAGGTGTGGGATTTTTTTGAGAATATGGTGGTATATAAGGGCCGGAGAATTTTACTGCTGCCTTTACGGAATCTACAAAATCTGCTACGGGAAGCTGCGGTATACAGAGCCTTATTGCAGATTTTATATATCTCTTTGCATTTTCTTCAGGTCTGAATAAATATACTTTTTCCTGATCTTTATTATAATAGGCCTTCAGTCCTTCAAAAATTAATTGACCGTAGTGTAACATTTGAGAAGCAGGATCTACAGCTAAAAGTTCATAATCTGTTATAATGGAATCTTCCCATTTGTTCTGTCTGTATCTACGAACATACATGTAGGGCGTATAATACTGGCCAAATCCGAGTTTTTCTACAGGCGGAACAGGTTTATCCTTGGGAAGGATGAAATTACTGCGCATAATAAGTAGTACCTCCTCTTACTATAGATATTTACTGACCTGAGTATAAGCATATAATATAAGCATATAATAAAGGTTTCCCTTCAGTCACGCGTTACGCGTTACGCGTTACGAGAGCATATATGTATTATTTATGCTTAACTCAGTAAATATAATTATAACACAGGGTCAAAACAAGTTAAAGGGGATTGTGTTTTTTTATGACAGTTAAGATACTGTTTTTTACGACTTTTTACGAAATCTTACTACTACGGTATGATTTTTTTTTTTAATTTAACTTTTAGGAGGAAAATCTGTTATTGAAATTGAATTAACTTTAAAAATATGAATATATAGAAAGAAAGTTGATCCTGATGTGAAGTAATTTCTCTTTTATGTAAAGATAGTATAGCAAAAATATATACGGATAATAAATATAATTCCGGTATATTAAATAATAGGATAGGGGATTTATATGTCAGATGCAGGTGAAAAGCATGAAATTCTTAAGGCTCAGACTGTTTTAAAAGACAGATTTGTAATAGAATCTCTTATTGCTACAAGCCATGTAAGCAGAATGTATAAAGGTAAGGACCTTGAGGAAAAGAAAGATGTTGCTATAAAAGAATTGCTTGTAGAGGGTTTTTTAAATCTGGCAGAGAGAAAGCAGGCTGTAGAGCAATTTCAATTTGAAGCAGATTTATTATTAAAACTGACTCATGATAATTTACCGAAATTTGAGGATTATTTCTCCTGTAACGAAAGAAAATATTTAGTTATGGAATATATTTACGGAGAGAAATTGAGTGAAGTAGTAAAAAAAACACAGGATTTTCTCCGTGAACAACAGGTAATTGCATGGGGTCTGGAAGTATGTGATATTTTTAATTATCTTCATACAAGAAAACCAAGTCCTATAATTTTCAGAGGTCTCTGTCCTGATAATGTTATACTGACGCCGGAAAAAAAACTAAAGCTTATTGATTTTGGCATATCCAAGATATTTGATCCTCAGGCAAAAACCCTGGCTGTGGCTAAAACAGCAAAGATGTATTATTCTCCTATGGAGCAATATACAACACAGACAGATGAAAGAACTGATATATATTCTCTCGGTGCCACACTTTATTATTTAATCACAAAAACTCACCCCATAGATGCAATTGATAGAACTATTAATGATTTGCCACTTTCTTTATGCAGGAAATTTAATCCAAATATCTCTCCTGAATTTGAAAATATAATTCTTAAAGCTATGGAATTAAGTCCGAATAGAAGATATGAGAATATTCCGGCCATAAGAACTGCTCTGGAAGCACTCAGGTCTGAGCCTGAAGAGATGCCGGAACATGTAGAAACGAAGATCAGCGAACCGGTTCAGACTATTAAGGAAATTAAAGAACCTGTTATGGACAGTCAGGAGCAACAGGAAGAACCTGTTAATTATACTTTCATTGAGAGAATATTGAATTTTTTAATTGATTTGCTTGAGAGTTGGAGAAAAAGACTTAAGAAAAAAAAATAATTTATATTATCCTGGTATTAAGGGACTGTAAGAAAATAATTCTATCGAATTATGGTTATTGTCCTCGCGTCACGATTGTAAATATGATATGGTTATTTTTTACAAACCCTGGGGAGACTTTTAATATTTAAAAAAAATCAGGTAAAATTATGTAAATAATATCTAAATACCGTAACAGGTAAAAGGGCACCCGTAAAAAGCTTCTGCCTGGCAGGCTCTGGAGAAGAAAAATTAGTCTTTTAT
>CALARM010000622.1 GCA_937888925.1 uncultured Synergistia bacterium
GTGATTACAATATGGTCTGTCTGGGAAATCCGTGTGTAGCCTATGGACTTACAGGAGATCCTTTCTCACCGGATCCGCAGTGCTGGGTTCAGTGAGTCGTGAGCAGTAGGGGCGAACCACTGTGTTCGCCCATTACCCGGTGAAAAGACGCATCACGCATTACGAACCACTCGTTACGCGTTACGCGTCACATCCATAGAAAACATCTTTCAAATCCATTTGATTTACAGGATTTTTCTTTATATTTTCCTTCAGGGTAATATAAATACTTTCTACATATTTGTAAGGACAGTTACCATATTCGGAACAAACATTACAGTTCCAGCATGGAGGTAAAGAAAAAAATTGAAGAAAATTATTTATATCTTCATAATTATGGATAACCTCTCTGACAGTATCTTTATCGAAGAGAGACATCAACATTTGCTTTTTCTTTTCACTGTTCCTGCCATATCTGGTAGAAAGGGAAAGAAATTCTTTTACCACCTGAAAATAATATAATCTGTAATTACCATGATTGTTCAGGTTTTCCAAAAAACTCACGTGGTGCTTATAAGATTTCTTAAAATCTCCGAGCTTATAATAAATAACGGAAATTAAAAGAGATAAATCCAATCTCATAGAAGGATAAATGCCGCCAAGATAATCGTTAACATTCAAAGTTCTTCTGTTTTTAAGAATAAATCCATCAAGGTCGAGGGCCAGTTTTTGAAGTTCACCCTTATCTAAACTGCTCAAATTTGACAGATATTCCATTCTATCAAAATCTCTTTTCGGGTTTAATTTTAAGGTTCCATAAGATACTTCGGACATACCGGGAATTATAATATAATAGGAATTAAATCCGAGAAAAGAAACATCTCTTATATATATATTATGGTCTCTTTTCTTTATAAAATCCAGAAGAAATTTCAACCTCTCTTTCTGAGAGGCAGAATTGAATGTTACAAAAGGGGAAAAATCCCGGCTGTCGTCAAAAATAGAATCAGGATAATGTAACTGTCCGTTAGTAACTTTAACCATATCATATTCTATGTCTCTTACTTTGAAGGAAGGGCATAAATCTATGGGAAGCATCTTATAATCCATATTTCTTTTATCTTTTCCCTGAAAAAACTCTGTGAGGCACCGTTCCAGTGCAATTGAGATATCAGGATCTGAACCCAGTTTAAAAGCATATTTATTACTGTATCTCAAGAAAAATATTACTCCTATAACAGGAAATCCTTTACCAAGTGAACAATCTTTTACTATAACTCTGTAATCACCGGTTTCCTCAATGGATTTAATCATATGATACTGATAGGGAGCGTATTTTTTCAGATATTTATCCGGTACAGAAGGAAGAGAAATCTCTTTTAAATAAACCTGTGTCATCACATAACGTTCCAGTATCTCAGACAATCCCTGAACAATAGCTTCCTCAGGGGTATTTCCGGCAGCCATGCCATTACTTCCGTAAATTGATTTAACTATTACGGGAAGATAGGTAATATGGTTCCCCATAACATTATAAAAAGGAAGAAAAGGTATGGATTTATCCTGTTTTATCAAAATTTTTTTATAAATTTCCCAGAAACTGAAGAAATTATCACTCCCCAGATTTGACACTTTAAAATCTGAAGGCATTTCAGGAAAATCTTCCGGCGGTACAATCTTTTCATTTGCATCAAAATAGAAAGGGAATTTTCTTTCTACAGAAGGATTAAAGGAAACTCTGACACCGGTAGAAGGTTCAAAAATAAGGAAATTCTGAAGCCTTTCCATAAATTCAGCCAGAGCACTTGCCATAGCCAGTTCTTTTGTAATACCTTTTCCGTTAACTCCAAGATTTGTACCTTTAATTCTGATTCTAAAGGAATAAAATCTATTATGATAATTAAAAGATAATCCTTTATCAGGTTCTTCTATAAAAATCCTGTGTTTCTCAAGTATACGCCTTATCCTGGCAATAGTCTCTTCAGGTTTTCTGTCTTTAATATAACGTTTATTTATCATTCTTCTCCGGGAGAGAATTTATCAATAATCTTTTGAATATTTTTTCTGAGATAATCATCTGATTCAGTAACGTAAGCTTCCTTTAAAGCCCCCAGGATAGACTCATCTCCTATGGTAGAAAGAACCTCCAGTGAGCCTTCCCTGACTTTCCAGTTGGAATCCGTAAGGGTATCAATAAGATATGGTATAGCAGGTTTACCTATTTTTTCAAGTGTCTGTATGGCATCCAGCTGAGTAAACATATTGTTATCACTTAATTTCTCAATGCATGTTTTTACTTCTAACTCTATTTCTATTTTTACAATTGCCTGTTCAAGACAATTTCTTATAGAATCTTCCGGTTCTATAGGAAGAGCTTTTTTAAAAGCTGCAAGAACACTTATATCACCGATAGACGAAAGAGCTTCTGCTGCTCCCTCTCTTATTCTCCAGTTTTGATCCTCTAATGCCTGTACCAGTAATTCTACAGCAGGTTTACCAATCTTTTCCAGAGTTTGCACACCATCCATTCTGGTAAACATACAGGTGCTTTCAAACTTTGCAATCTGCTCTTTAATTACATTTTCCATTTCCTGTTTTTTCAGTTCTTCCTCCAGAATCTCTCCCGGAAGGCGGGTTGTATTGTATTTATCGTCCTCATATTCTATGGATTCATCCCGGATTACTTCAGAAACCTCTTCTATTGCATAAGGTTCTTTTTCATTACCATGCATATCATCTGTACTGCCAAATATTTCTTCTATATTCTCTTCTTCAACTGCTATTTCTTCATCTTTTTCTATATTTTCTAAAGGCCCATCTTCTCCCGAAAGGCTTATATCATCATGCTTTACAGAGAATATTTCCATTTCTATAGACTGTTCTATATATGACACAGCTTCATCGAGGAGGACTTTTATCATAGGATGATTTTCATTATGCAACATTTTCTTCAGTGCCGGCAGAGATCCTGTATCTCCAATCTTTTGAAGGGCGTAAATAACACTTCCCTTTACGGAATTATCCCTGTAATCTCCCTGTGTTACAGTAATATCCTGAAATATTATATAATCATCATACAATAAATCAATCAGTGGGAAAACAGCTCTTATATCCCTGATTTCACCCAGGGCTTTAACAGCAGAAAGTCTTATTTCTCCTTCTTTATCCCTGAGTAAAGGAATAAGATAGGGAACAGTTCTCCTGTCTCTGATTTTTCCGAGGACTTCTGCAGCTCTCCATCTTACGGAAGGTTCCTGATCAATCAGGGCTTTTATAAGAGGCACAAGAGCCAGAGGGGAATCAAAAAATTCAAGCCTTTCCACAGCATACTGTCTTTTTCGCCAGTCATGAGAATTCAGGTCATCAAGATATTTTTCGAGATTATGACACATATGAGTTACCTCTTATTTTAGCTGTCAGCTGTCAGCTATTTTTTATAGAAAAAATATTTCACCAGTATACCGGTATTTTATAATAATATTTTTATTATATCAAAATATTATATTAAAGCAATAAAAAATATAAAAAATAAATAAAGTGAGTAGTGAGTAGTGAGTGGAAAATATACCATTCTGATCACTTCTCACCGATAAAAGGCTAAAAAATAAGCAGGGACTCCTTAAAGTCCCTGTTTATAATCTGACATATGATAACAGACAGCTACTTATCAACTACAAAGATCTGTGCTTTTTTACCGCCCGGCTGTATATGGATCTTACCACCTCTTACAGTTACTTTTTCACCTGACATAAGGTCTTTAAGAACAGTTCCGTCTTTTATTTTACTTTCAGCCCTGAGAGGTATATCTCTCTGCTGTGTATCATAGGCATTATTCAATACTACGATTGCTTCCTGATCAGGATGCATTCTGGAATAGCTATAAATCTTATCATCCTGCCACATTTCCATCATAGAGC
>CALARM010000623.1 GCA_937888925.1 uncultured Synergistia bacterium
TTCTTTACAGTTATTTATTGTATTTTTCCAGATATTATCTGTATGTTTCAATATATCTCTGAAAAGCAAAAAAAGTTTATCCTGATTTATATCTTCAAGGATAAGACACATTTCTCCATAATGGTTGTAGCCAAGTTCTCTGGCTTTCTGATTCCTTAATTTTATCAGTGTTATTGCTTCTCGCTCAATCTGTTCACCGAAATTTACTTCTGCCCACCATGCCTTTTCCCTCAGATTTCTGTCAGGACTTTTTCTTATGATATCATCCAGTTGATTTCTTGTCATATCAGTGCCATTGAGGTTCGGGGTAAAAGACTGTATCTTTTTATTAATTTTATTGGTAAGCCTGAATATCTCCGGTTCATAGGAAACCTTAGCTTTAAGTATTTCTCTCGACAGAAGATCAACTTTTCTCCGGAGTAATTTATCTTTACTCTTATTTTTCCATGTCATAAGGGTATCATATAGTTCCGGCCTGAGGAGTAAATCTGTCCTCTCCCTGTCAATCATAAAAGGACTGATATGGTTTTCTCCAAGGAACTGGCTTCTGTAAGAGAGAGCTTTCCTGACGGAAAGGCTGTAAAGCTTATCTTCTATATCCTTTAAATAAACTGAGAATTCCTGTTCGCCGGTAAATTCCGGAGCCAAAATTATCACCCAATTTCAGAAAATTTAATTAGAGTGAAAAGTGAAAAGTGAAAAGTGAAAAGAACAGGATATTAATCACTATTCACTATTCACCACTCACATTTCACTTCTTCTTAATTATAAATTGTCATAAAGTAACTATATAAAGATTATATAAAATTTATTACAGACACAAAATTATTTAAATACATAATACTACGAAAAAAAGATAAAATCAACAATAAGAGTTTAAAGGACGGTACAAAGGAATTTTTTGTTTTATTCAGAAATTATAATCGTGACGCGTGACGCGTGACGCGTGACGCGCAGGACTCAACCCCGCCATTACGCATCATTCATCACGATTATATCGGGTTTTACATCGAAAGGAGTAAATAAATGACAGACAATTTAAATTTATTATTCGAACCGACAGATGAATTTTCTGCCCTCAATACTGATTTCTATGAATTAACCATGTGCGGAGGTTTTAAAGTTCTCGAATATCTCAATTATATATTAGAAGACGGATTTAATGCAGGGAAACTGACAGAATATAAATTCGGCCATGATTTATATTTCAGAAATATTCCTGAAGCCGGCGGTTACTGTATATGTGCAGGACTTGCCAGTGCTCTGGAATTTTTAAAAAATGTACATTTCTCTGAAAGTGATATAGAATTTCTGTCAGAACTGCCGGAATTTTCACAGATCCATATTGAAGAGAAAAAGAGATTTTTAGATTATCTTTCTAAATGGCGATTCAGCGGTGACGTATGGGCTATAGAAGAAGGAGAGGTAGTATTTCAGAATAATACCCTTATGAGGGTGATTGGAAACCCTGTAGATACACACCTTGTAGAAGGAGCACTCCTTAATATTTATAACTGCCAGACAAGAATAGCAACAAAAGCAGCAAGAATTTGTAATGCTGCAGCAGGCGATCGTGTAATGGATTTTGCTTTCAGACGGTCCATTGCAGGCCTGGGAGGAACTGCTGAATTATCGAGAGCTCTCGTTATAGGAGGTATGTGCGGCACTTCAAATACTTATGCGGCAAAAAAATACAGACTCGGTAATCCACTGGGCACTCATGCCCACAGCTGGATTATGGCTTTTAAAGACGACGGGAATGCTTTCGAAGCTTATTCTGCCGTATATCCTCACAGGGCAGCCTTCCTGGCAGACACCTATGATTTCCTCAACAAAGGTATGGTAGCAGCAATAGAAGAGATTAAAAGATTGAGAGAAAAAGGTTATAACCAGGTAATACTTATAAGAGATGATTCGGGAGATCTGGCGGAAAGAAGTAAAATAGCAAGAGAAATGCTGGACAGGGCAGGTCTTGAAGATGTAAAACTTATAGCTTCTAACGATCTCGATGAATATCAGATTCAATCAATGAAAAATATACAGAAAGCAAAACTGGAAGTATGGGGTGTGGGGACAAGAGCAGTAACACCTCCGGACTCCCTGGGATGTGTCTATAAAGAAACCTTTAAAATCGCTCCTGACGGAACAATTATGCCAACAATAAAACTATCGGGAAATGTAACTAAAACCACCATACCGGGGCCAAAATGGGATATAAGACTTATAAACAAAAAAAATCAATATGAAGCAGATGTAATGATCTATGACGAACAACTGGAAGAATCTAAGAGCAGATTGAATTATACTTTTTACGATCCTTCATACAGACACCTTCATACTATGGTCAGAGGAGTATCTTCAAAATTAATGCAGGTCAAGGTTATGGAAAAAGGAAATATCATATATGACGGTCCGATGAAAGATACTCTCAAAATAAGAGAAAATACTCTAAAAAATCTTTCCAGGTTACATGAAGGACATAAAAGACTCGAAAACCCTCATATATACAGAATCGGTCTGAGTAAAACCCTTTTTAATATGAGAGAAAAAATGATAGAGGAAAGTAAGCAGTGAACAGTGAACAGTGAACAGTGAACAGTTAGCAGTGAACCATCCTGTAAAGCATAACGTTACAGTCACGATTATATTGAATAGTAAATGGTAAAGGATGAATAGGGAAAAGTGACTGGCAGGGGCGTTTTACTAAACGCCCTAAAATGAAATATGAGTAACGCATCACACAGCACGCATCACGCGTTACGTATACTAAAGAAAGCAGGTATTATCATGACTATTTATCCATTACTAATAACAGGGTCTCCTGACATAGACAGGATGTTTTTTAACGGAGGACTTGCCAGGATAAAAAATAAACTTTATTGTTCTGCCAGATACGGACACAGGAAATATCCCGGCACGGACAGAGTGGAAGTATTGAGTGATGCAGCATTATTTTCTCTGGATATAAATAATTTATCTGACTGTAATAATTTTAATGACCTGATAGACCTGATGAGCAAAAATAATCCTTCATTTGACAGAGAAGAATTTCTTTACTGTGAAATGGAAAAACTTGAAGAAGAAGGGAAAATATATTTTCTGCCGGGAGCCGGAGAAAATGTCTGCAGAGAGGATCATAGATTTGTCTATCTGGGATACGGGAAATGGGCTTTTATTTATAATATATGGAAATATGACAGTCCTGTATATATAAACGAAAAACCTGTCGTCAATACTGCCACGGAAATAGTAACAGGTAATCCTGAAAAAATGCTCTCAGATGCAGAGTTTTTCTCCCCTATTATAACAGGCGGGAAACATTATGGCACAGGTGCCGGTGAACTGCCATATAAAAGCCTTCTCTTCGGCCCTGTTTTTCTTCAAAATGAACAGGAAATAATCCGGACAGATAAACTTGCAGGCAGATTCAGACCTATGGATTCCGTCGGAGAATACCGTTCTGTAGAAGGAACATTTGACGGATATAATTTTCTCTTTAAAGACACAGGCATTATGAATGGAATGAATCATACGGGAGAACATATACATGTAAGTCCCAGCAGTAACCCTTTACTGATGGAAATTACAGATAAAAAAGGAAAAATATCGTGGTTTAATCTTTATATGGATCATGGGAAAGTAAAGAATTTCTACTATGGACACTTTCAGATTACAGACCTGTCACAGAAAAATCTTCTTTATTTTGAAAAAGAACCATCGTTACATCCATTAAAAATAATAGAAATTACAAAAAAGGTAAAATATATAACAGAACAGAAGATTAAAGGTATAGAAAATGTTACAGTTCCTTACGGGCTGGTCTCAGCCGATTTCACAAAAGAACAGATACTGTTAATATCCCATGGAGTATCGGACAGTTTCTGGCAGTTAAGCGG
>CALARM010000624.1 GCA_937888925.1 uncultured Synergistia bacterium
GAAGGGTAGTGAGAGGAACCATAGCCTGATTAAAACTGACTGTTATGGCATCAAGTTCGCTCTGTTCCTGTACCGGCCCATCCGGTGTGGCGAAAACAACCTGTAATTTTTCAATTTTACTTGGCCCTGCAAGAACTACTTCGTTAATCCTGGAGCTATTGCAGGAACTGGAAAAGAATGCCAGAAAAATAAGAAAGATAGAAAGAATATGGATTTTTCTCAAATTGAACACCTCTCCCTCATGGTTATGTAATAAAAAACATATAGATATTATAGAACAAAAGTCGGATTATGGCAATTAAATCGTAACTGGTAACGCGTAACGCGTGACGGATGGCGATTTAAATTGCCGTGTAGGTAATTAGCCGTCTAGAGAGATAGATATTTCGGCGAATACCGGTGAATGGTGAAGAGTAAAATAACCCATTATAGCTAAAGTTATTGTGATTTGAGAGTAATATTTAATTTAATTATAAACCTAATATGACAGAAAGGTTCTTAATGATGAGTACAGAACTTCAGGTGTTACGTACTGGCAATTGGATAAATTGTTTACAATTTGTTTACAAATCCCATATTAATTTATGAATAATCTATGGTAATATATATTACAGTTATTTTATAACTGCCTGTAAAAAACAGGGTACAACAGTTGAAAAGTAAATTTATTCTATATTATCTTGTACCTTTTTACATAGTATGTAAGGTATATAGAATATACATCAAAAAACATAGGAGGAAGAGAGATGAAAATAAACCAGGCAAATCAGCAGCATACCATTATAGGACAGAAGAAAGTCACCAGAGGTAAATCAGAGGAATTACCGAGAGAACAGGTAATCCTTGGTCAGTATTCAGATGATCTTGGAATGATGAAACAACTTGCAGATCTTAAATCCTGTTCCACCGGTGATATAGGTTCTATGCTTTTAAAGGCATATTCAACGGGAGGAGCTATAGGCATAGTAGCATCAGGAGCTGGCCTCGCCGGGAAAGCCTTTGGAGGACTCACAGGAGCTGCCATCGCAGCGGGAACGTCGGCCCTGGTGGGAGGATTTGTAGCAGGTAAATACTTTGGCTCTGAAGGCCAGATAAGTATAAAGGATTTTGCCATAGGAGCTCTCGCGGGAGGAGGATTGGCCGCAGCCGGAGCGGGACTCGGATTCCTTAATAATGCCTGGATAGCTGTTCCTGCCGCTACAGTCGCAGGAGGAGTGGGAGGCTTTATCAGCACGAAGGAAATGTTCGAGAGTAAATGGTCGTCTCAGTATTAGACCGAAAAAAGTATTTCTTAAAAGGGCTGTTCTAAAGACAGCCCTTTTGCTTTTGAGATTCTTTTACTGTGAGGATCTCCTATCACGGCTTTTTATAAAAAGCTTCCACCCTTTTAAGCCCCTGTCGTGCAAAAATATGAAATGGGCTCAGCTCAAGTGTTCTGGAATAAAAATAACGGGCACGGAACCGGTCTCCCATTGTTTCGTAAACAAGGCCGGTAATCCAGTAGCTGTCCGGAAATTCCGGTTCTGTTTTTCTTGCAGAAGCCAGTTCTTTTAAAGATGCTATATAATTTCTGCTATCCATAAACCACAGAGCCTTTATGCAGTAAGTAAAGGCAGATCTGTAAGGACTGTATGAGAGAGCCTGAGAAAAATATACTTTCGAATCATTTTTTATGCCCATATCCCTGTAAATAAGTCCCATATAATAATAGGATATGGCCTGGGAAGGATTTACGGAGAGGGCCTGTTTGAATTCTTCGATTGCTCTGTCGTTTTTTCCTCGGTACATATTAAGAAGTCCGAGATTTATATAGGCGAAGGAATTTGTAGGATACGTTTCAATAAAAGATTTTAACATATCTTCCGCTTTCTGGAACTCTCCCGTATTCAAATAAACTACTCCGAGAGAGAAAAGAACTGATTTGTTAGCAGGGTCAAGAGTCATTACTTTTGAATAATTTTTTATTGCTTCTTCCCAGTTGCCTCTTTTCTGATATATGACACCGAGAGCAAAAGGTATATCTATATTGGACGGATCCAGTTCTATTACTTTATTAAATTCTTCTATTGCAGCTTCATCTTTTCCCTGAACATAATAAACCTGTCCCAGGAGATCATGAAAGGTAATACTGTCAGGAGCAAGTTTTATTCCTTTTTTGAATATATCTATTGCTTCATCGAATTTACCGAGAGAATAACAGGAAAAACCGAGATATTCCAGTACCTGCAGATTATCAGGATCTATTTCTCCGGCCTTTCTGTAATAGTCGATTGAAATATCTCTTTTATCCAGATTATCATATAACAGTCCCAGAGACAGGTAAGCACCTGTATTACGGCGATCAAACTCCAGACCTTTTTCGAATTCCTTTATTGCTTCTTCACATTTATTCTGTGCAATATAAACCCTTCCCAGGCCGAAATACCCCTGTCCGTTCTGAGGTGCTACGTCTATTGCCTTTGTAAAATACTGTGATGCAAGAGCCATATCTTCTTTACTGAGAGAAAGTTCTCCGAGATATAGATAGACATCGAAAAAATCAGGTTTCTTTTCTATTATATAATTAAATTCATTCATTGCCCGATCAAGGTTTCCCGACATTGCAAGTATCTGACCTTTTATGTAACGGACTTCAATATCATCGGGAGAATTTTCCAGGAGTTTTCCGCAGTTATAAAGGGCTTTATTGAAATCTCCCATGTTCATATAAACAAGAGACAGACCTTTCAGGGCATCTCTGTTATCAGGAAAAAGCTGTATTATTTTTTCATATTCCGGCACTGCATGAACATAATCGCCTGTCGTAAGATAAACCTTTCCCAGTTGCAGAGAGAGAAATAAATTTGAAGGATCCGATGATTTCGCTTTATTGAAGGATTCCATGGCAAGTTTATTGTTTTTAAGAAAGAGATAAACAAGGCCGAGATTGTAACTGGCTGCCGAATTATGAGGATCAATATAGAGAACTATGTGAAACTCCCTGAAGGCTTCTTTCATATTGCCTTCCAGAAAATATTTTTTCCCTGCTTCAAGGTGTTTATCTATATCAAAACCACTGTCATTATCAGTTTTTTTATCAGGTAAAGACGTAAGGGCAGCAAAAGCAGGAAGTGTTAAACTCATCAGAAGGAGAAAAAAGACAAGGAATTTTGTTAAACGCACAAACAGTTACCTCTTAAATATTATAAGTCAATAATTTATATAGGTTTTTCACAAAAATAAATTCTTTACATAAAATATTTATCCTTCCTGTGAATATATATTTCTGCTATTTTAGAAATATTTCATAACGTATGATAATTTAAGTGAGCAGTAGGTGAAGACAATCTTTTACTCACTGCTCACTTCTTCGTTAAAATCCCGGTAAAAAACTGGCATAATCTCTGCAGGAAAAGAGAGGAGATAAAAGAAATCTTAAAGATTAAAAAATCAACAAAGGAGGAACAGAAATGATCCGTTCTAAATCATTAGTAATTCTTGCAGCTATAATAATAAGTGTCTCTCTTTTGCTTATGAGCCAGGCAGAAAGCCAGACAAAACCCAAAACCCTTGATTATTACAGCATAATACCTGAAAAAAAGGCTAAAAGCCTCATAGTTCTTGAAGGTGAAGAAGTCAATGTAATACTCCTCTATCAGAATCAAACTCTCTATGTGGGAGCAGATGATATGATGAGGGCTCTCGGCATAACCGGCTCTTATGATACGGAAAAAGGCACTTATGTAATCAACGGAAAGGAATTTTCAAAAAGGAAGGTTTATGAAGTAAAAAATCCTTCTACGAAAGAAACAACCATATTTTTACCTGTAGATGAACTTTTGAAATTTATCGGTATAAGATATACTCTGTCAAACCTGGGAGAATATCCTACCGTAAGAATTCAGACAAGCAGCTTTTCCCTTCCGACACCAACACAGGTGCCACAGCAAACAGGGATAGTTGCTGAAGGAACCCAGGCTTCAGGTACGCCCACACCTTCACCGCAGCAGGTATTTTCTCAGAAATGCAGTAAATGCCATGCTTTAACTAAAGTCTTCGAAAGTCCGCACTCAACTGCTGACTGGTCACGTATAGTATCTCAGATGCAGGCAAAGGATTCTCAGTGGATAACAGGGGAAGAATCATCTGTTATATTGCAATATCTCTCCGGAGGGGGAAGGTGAAATCAGTGAACAGTGACCAGTGACCGGTTATCAGTAAGGTAAAATTTCTGGTCACTGATAACTGGTCACCGGTCACTGATTATTGTTTACCTGTAAATAAAATAGGCTTTTATATTACCGCCTCCCTGTCCTACATTCAGTCCTGTTACATTGATAGACAGGGTACCTCCGTTACCGCTGTAACATCTCATAAACCAGGGAGACCATTCATAGAGATTTCCGGAAAAACTGTCGTTACTTGCTATACTTACATTTATACCTTCAGAGCCTGTATTTCCGAAAGCACTCCATGCATTATGAAGGGAAGTTCCTCCATAACTGGTGT
>CALARM010000625.1 GCA_937888925.1 uncultured Synergistia bacterium
CAAAATGCCTGTTATAATAATATTATTACAGGAGACAAAAACAGAGACAGAGGTGAAATTATGAAAAAAAAAGATAATACACCATCCCATCATGGTGTGAAAATAGCGGTGGAAAATAATAATTACCCCAATGAAACAATAAAATTACTGCTTGAGAGGGGAAGCTGCAGGAATTTTTCAGATAAAAAGATAGAAGATCCTGTTCTGGATTTTATACTGAGATCAGGAGTCCATGCTCCTACAGGAGGAAATCTTCAGCCTTATTCCATTATAAAGATAGAAGATAAAGACAGGAGAAAAAATCTGGCGGAAATGTGCGAGCAAATATTTATGGAAAAAGCTCCTGTACATTTACTATTCTGTATTGACTGGCACAGGCTGAAAAGATGGGCTGAACTTGAGACTGCTCCTTTCAGTGCCACTTCATCATTCCGGCATTTCTGGATATCTTTTCAGGATGTTATCATATGCGCCCAGAATATATGCACTGCCGCAGATTCGCGGGGACTCGGTTCTGTTTACATAGGTACTGCAGTAGACTATATAAGGGAAATAAGAGAAATGTTTGAACTGCCCCATGGAGTATATCCGGTAGTTCTTCTCTGCCTGGGCTATCCGAAGATTAAGCCGTCTGTAAGAAAAAAGCTCCCTCCTTCTGTTATAGTTCATAATGAAAGATATAACTCTATAAATGATACAGAGATGATAAAAAATTTCAATAAAAAATATGAAGACACCAGAATTGAAATCACGGAAGAACGCATGAAAGATATGGAAGAGACCTGCAGGGAAGTACATGGTGAAGAATTTGCAAAGAAATGTATCGAAAAAATCAAAGAAACCGGTTATATAACACAGGTTCAGAGATATTTCGGTCTTCACTACAGAGCAAATGAAATGCCCATCGGAAATAAAGAATATTTGAAGACTTTTAAAGAAGCAGGCTTTTCCTGGTTTGAAGAATTTATGCCGGAGAAATGATTAAACTCTAAAAGCTATGAGCGCTCCTTTTTCTCCCGGATTTTCAAGCCATATATGTCCATGATGAAGATCTATTATTTTCTTTACGATAGCAAGTCCAAGACCTGCGCCGCCTGTTTTTCTGGTTCTGGAAGGGTCTTCCCTGAAAAATGGTTCAAATATTTTTTCTTTATTTTCTTCTTTTATACCGGGCCCTTCATCTTTTATAGAAAAGTAATTCTTCACGCCTTCTCCTCTCAGGGTTATTTCTATTACAGAACCGGGAGGAGTATATTCAATAGCATTATAAAGCAAGTTTTCCACAACCCTTTTTATTTTTGTTTTATCAATTGAAATCTCCTTAATATCTCCTTCTTTATTTGTTTTTACGATAATATTTTTCCCTCTTAGAACACCATGGAAATCCTCGAGAATTGCTGTAAGAAGACTGTCCATATTTACTTTTTCAGGAGCCAGAATATAGGTTTTATTCAGAGCTGAAAGCTCAAGTAATTCATTAACCATTTTAAGCATTTCTCCTATATTTCCAGAGAGTTTCCCTACAGTTTTAAAGGAAGGCTGTTCTCCTGCTTCTAATTTATTCTTTATAATTTCTACAGCTATCTGCATCTTACTCAGAGGAGAATTCAATTCATGAGATATATAAGAAATCAGATCTTTCTTTTCTTCTATCATAGATACAAGTTCTTTTGCCATACAGGTAAATGCCCTGTTTAACTGAGCAATTTCATCATTGCCTTTTATCAAATTTTTTTTATTTAACTCAGAAAAATCACCTTTTGAGAATTTAATAGCTGTTTCTGTAATTTTCTCCAGCGGTTTTGTAAGATATAATGACAGAGGATATAAACATATAGACATAATAAGAGAAGTACAGAGTAAATCTTTTATGAATCCTATTGCCAATTCTTTAAAAGTGAACTGATTTTCTAAAGAAAATTGAAGGTAAGCTCTCTTATTATTTACAGGTAAGATAAAATAGATCCGATCATTGAGAACATATGTGTAAGAACCTTTTCTATTTATTTCCTTTATTATCTTATCTATGGAGGAAACATCTTCCTTTTCTGTAGAAACAACAGAATAACCACGATCATTATAAAGAGTCATACCGTATTTATATTTTTCTGACATATGTTTAACAAGTTCTTCCGGGGAAGATGAACTATTAATTAAACCGGAAATAGCAATAAAATTAACTGCATCATTTATGTCTATGTAATATGTTTCTTTTAACGGGAGTAATTGTATGGCCGATAACAAAAGTAAACTTGCTATGATTGCAATAATATATAAATATAATTTAATATATAATCGTGATATTTTAAACAAAGAAATACCTCTGTCTTATTTTATTGGGAAAAGCGAAATCTCTCAGTAAAAATCCTTACCCTGTAAACACATACCCCACTCCTCTTACTGTTTTAATTATAACAGGGTTTTCCGGATCCAATTCTATTTTCTGGCGAATACGGCTTATATTAACATCGATAGATCTGTCATATGCCAGAAATTCTTTTCCTCTTACAAGGTCCATAATAACATCTCTGGAAAGAACAATACCTTTGTTCTGTAAAAAAATATTTAATATTTCAAATCCTATAGCGGTTAATTCTACCCTTTCTCCGCGAACAGTAACTTCTCTTTTTTTTAAATCTATCTGTATTGAAGATGAATTTTCTTTTGCATCACCTGCCAGTTTTACTGTTCTTCTCTTTATGGCTTTAATCCTTGCAAGTAATTCTCTCGGGCTGCATGTTTTTACAATATAATCATCTGCACCGAGTTCGAGTCCTAAAATTCTGTCTATTTCTTCACCTCTGGCAGTCAGAAAAACTACAGGCACCAGTGGATATTCGCCATTTATTCTTTTTAACAGTTCAAGACCGTCCATTTCAGGCATCATAATATCAAGGAGAATCAAATGAAAAGATTCTCTTTCCAATATATGAAAAGCCTCCTGACCTGATGAGGCAGTATACACTTTTATGCCGCTATCAGAAAGATATTCTCCAAGCAATTCCAAAAAATCTGTATCATCATCAATGAGTAATATTTGCAATATAACCTCACTCCATATATTTTCAATTTAAGGTATTACAGCAAACATAAATTCTTATGAAAGCAATCATTTCAAAGTATTATAACATATTCATCTTCTTTCTGGAAACTATTCGACCATGTTTCTGCTACAGAAGGCTACAATATTTTACCGGCTGCTACGAAAGAGAAATAATAGTGTAACAAAGATCGTTTAAAATATGAAAAAATTTGCTCACGGTTACAAAGAAATTCCATAATCTTATATGCAGAGCGGCAGAGGAGGGAGCATTCCTCTGATGAAGAAAAGGCGATTTTTTATGAAGTATTTTAAATTAATTCTATTATTATTTTTAATATTATCTGTCAGAAGCATCTGCTTCTCTCAGGAAAAATTAAATAAAACAATAACCCTTGAAGAAAGTATTAAGATTACTCTTCAGAATAGCCTGGACATTCAGGTTTCAGATCAGGAGATTCAGAAATCGGAAGTAATGATAAATCAGGCAAAAACAGGAGGCTATCCGAATGTGAATGCTTCCGCCTATTATACAAGAATGGATCCTGTCCAGAGTTTTGATATTGGCGGAGAAAAAACTGCAGAACTGGAAAGCAATAATCAGGTAGAGGCAAAATTGACTTTTAATTATACTCTTTATGACGGCAGTAAAACTACCAATCAGGTGGATCAGGCAACCATGGTAAGTGAAGCAACAAGAAGTGACAGGGAAGAAACAAGGCAGAATGTGATATATAAAGCCATTGACAGTTATTACAGTGTTCTCCGGGCATATAAACTCCTTGATGTGGCCCATGACAGTCTTTCTACTACAAAGGAACAGTACGGTATATCAGAGGCCTATTATGAAGAAGGTCTTGTGGCAAAATCAGATGTACTCAGTGCAAAGGCACAGCTGGCAAATGTAGAATTGGGACTGATAAGTGCCGAGAGTAATGTGGCACTTAAGAAAGCTGCGCTGAATGACACAATGACTATTCCTCTCAAGGAAGAATTCGAACTGATAGATAACCTTGTATATAAGCCTTTTCCTGTTGATACAGATTACAGCACATACCTTGCCTGTGCCAATCGGGGAGAAGCAAAGAAAATAATGTATTTGATAAAAGCTGCAGAAGCACAGATAGAGGTCGCGAAAAGTGACAGAAAACCTACTGTAACGTTTAATCTTGATTATATAGCTTACAGTTCGACTTTTATGAATCCTTCAAACAGCACAAATGCTACTGTTTCTGCCAGCATCCCTATTTTTGACGGAGGTCTTACAACCTGTAAGATTGATGAGGCAGAAATCACTCTGGCACAGGCAAAAATAAACCTGGAACAGCTCAAAAAAACACTGGCCCTTCAGGTAACACAGGCTTATCTGCTGTTACATGAGTCGGAAGAAAAGGTGCATAAAGTGAAAGCCAATCTTGAGTCTGCCCGGCAGAATTATGAAGTGGCAAGACTTCGTTATCAGGCGGGTATAGCTCCTTTCATAGAAGTTTCAAATGCCCAGCTTGTTCTTACGAATGCCCTGGTGGACAATGTACAGGCTCTTTATGATTATTATCTTGCCAAGGCCAGCATTATAAAAACTACAGGACTTCTTCCTGAAGACGGTAAACTCGATAATATAAAACTCATAAAAACAGAAGAGGAGTTTAAAAACACGAAATGATAAAGTATTTAAGGAAAACATATAATTTAACAATCACAGGTGTAATGCTTATAATAATGATTTTTTCTGTTTCATGTAAAAATAGTACGGAACAAATTATGTCCAGGGAAGAGATACAGAAAAAAGAAGGTATTCCCGTGGAAATAGTAACAGTAAAAAAGGGTGATGTCCTTGTTACTGTAGAGTCAAGCGGAGAACTTAAAGCTGATGATGCCCTTACTATAAATACGAATAACTCCGGCATAATAGAGGAACTCAATGTAAAAGAAGGTGATTATGTAAAGAAGGGGCAGGTAGTTGCAGTTATTGAACCTAATGATATAGAAGATCAGCTTACTCAGGCACAGGCGGCTCTTAACATTGCTCATTTGAGGCTTGCCCAGGCACAGTCTAACGTAATATTGCAGAATACCCAGGTTGAAGGTGCCATAAAACAGGCAGAGGCAGGGGTAAAATCTGCAGAAGCTCAATATGAACAGGCACAGGCTTCTCTCGAGGCAACAAAAGAAAAACTCTCTATTATAGAAGAGGGAACAAGAAAACAGGAAATAGCACAGGCAGAAGAAACCGTAGCACAGGCAGAGGCACATTTCAGAGAAGCAAAGGTAGACCTCGGAAGAATGCAGAGGTTATGTGCCGGAGGAGCCATATCACAGCGGCAGATGGATGTGGCCCGGGTTCAATATGATGTGGCAGAAGCTCAGTATAAAAGTGACCTTCACAGACTGGATCTGATGAAAGAAGGTTCCAGAATACAGGAGAAGGCAGCGGCAAGGCAGGATGTAGCAATGTCCGAAAACGGTGTTACTGCAGCAAAGGCAGCTCTTGCTCAGGCAAAAGAATCACTTATCATTGCACAGAATAACAGAATGCAGGTCACTGTGGCACAGCAGGAAGTGGATGTGGCAGAGGCAGGAGTTGCACAGGCACAGGCAAATCTGGACACACTCTCCAGAAAACTTCAGAAATCTTACGTCAAATCCCCGATATCCGGTTATGTTACAAAAAAATATGTAAATTCGGGAGAAAATACAAGCGGCAATGAAGCCAGCAATATTATTGATGTATTTGATCAGGGCACTCTTTATTTCGAGGCACTTGTTTCTGAAACAAATATAGCAAAAATAAACAGAGGTCTTTCTGTCGATATAAAGATTGACGGTATGCCTGATAAACATTTTTCTGGAATTGTAAAAAAAGTAATTCCCCGTGCGGGAGTGTCAAGACAGTTTTCTGTAAAGATAAAAATAGATGCATCGGGTAGTGACCTGAAGCCGGGTATGTTTGCCAGAGGACAGATAATACTGGCAGAACATAAGGATGTTCCGGTAATTACAAAAGATGCAATCAGGGATAAAGAAGGCAGTCAGTATGTTTATACAATAAAGGAACTCTATGCTGTGGAAACGGAAGTCACAACAGGCCCGGCTATGGACGGGTCAATTGAAATAGTAAAGGGACTCTCCGGCGGAGAAAAGGTCGTATATTCAGGTTTTGTCAAAAACGGTGACCTGGTAAAAATTATACGTGAGGAGTAATTCTATATGTGGTTAACAGATGTAGCTATCAAGCGTCCTGTATGTACAACAATGTTTTTTCTGGCTCTTATAGTGCTGGGATATCGTTCACTGACTCTTATGCCTGTAGACATTTATCCGAACACAAATTTCCCTGTAATCACTGTAACAACTACCTATCCGGGAGCAGGGCCGGACGAAATAGAAACACTTATAACAAAACCTATTGAAGATCAGGTAGGCACTATAAATAAAATCGATGAAGTCACATCTGTATCAAGTGACAGTGTGTCTGCAGTTGTTATAAAATTTCTTCTCGAAGCAGATCTGAATGTTGCAGCAGCAGATGTAAGAGACAAAATAGATCTTGTCAGGGCAAATCTGCCTAAAGAGGCAAAAGCTCCCGTTATATCAAAACTTGATTTCGGTTCCACACCTGTCATTACTATGGGTATTACAAGTGACACTATGGATATAAGAAGTGTCAAAACCCTTGTAAAACAGAATATTTCCGATAGATTTTCCAAATTGAGCGATGTGGGCAGCGTGGAAGTAACAGGCGGTGACACAAGAGAAATTCAGATCTATGCAGATCAGGACAGATTGAAAGCATATGGTATGACAATAGAAGAATTGCGTCAGACTATAAATATGACAAATCTGAATATTCCCGCAGGTGATTTAAAGCATGGAAACAAAGAGAACTCAATAAAAATCCTCGGAGAATTTGGCTCTGTTGATAAAATAAAAAATCTGAGGATAACCAAGAAAAAGAACGACATAAATTATAGTATAAAATTAAGTGATATTGCAGATGTCAGAGATGCTTCCGCAGAAAGAGATGCCATTACAAGACTCGATCTTGTTGACAGTGTCGGAGTAACGGTAAGAAAGCAGGCAAATGCCAATACCCTGAAGGCAGTAACACTTATAAAAAAAGAGCTTAAAGCCATACAGAAGGATTATCCCCAGTTAAAAATAAAAATCAGTGATGACGAGTCAAACTTTATAAAAGAATCCCTGGAATCTTTGAGGGAAGAATTGGTTATAGGAGGGTTTCTTGCAATATTAATAGTTTATCTCTTCCTCCATGATCTAAGGAGTACTGTTATAATAGCCTTTGCACTTCCTACATCAATGATGTCCATTTTTATTATATTGAATGCGGCAGGACAGACTTTAAACATGATGAGTCTTATGGGACTTGCTCTCAGCACGGGAATATTAATAGATGACTCGATAGTAGTGCTTGAAAATATCCACAGACATCTAAAAATGGGTAAAACTCCGGCACAGGCTTCCCTTGACGGACGTTCTGAAATAGGACTTGCCGCTATAGCCATAACACTCGTAGACGTAGTTGTTTATCTGCCTGTAGCTTTTATGAGAGGTATTATGGGAAGTTTTTTCTTCTCCTTCGGTCTTACCGTAGCTTCTGCGACAATGTTTTCTCTTCTCGTGTCATTTACCCTTACTCCAATGCTTGCTTCTCTCTGGTTTAAACAGGAGAAGAAAAAGAAGATACATGAATTATGGTTTGAAGTTAAAGAAGAAATTTTAGGAAAATTAAAAGATATATTACCTCCCGATAAATTAAATTCCATCTCTTCCCTTGTAGATATAAAATTCCCTGATGAAGCTATTCTACAGGCCAGACTGAAAGGTTTGAATTTTAATGATAAGGAAATTTTAATGCTTACCGATTATCTGAAACAGGTTAAAGAAGTTGAGATTGAAGAAGAAGAGCAGAAGAGTTACATTTCCTATATATCCGCTAAATTCTTTGCTTCTTTTGACGCTTTTTATGAGGGACTCGATAATCTATACAGAGGTGTTCTTTCCAGGGTATTGAGGATCAGATGGCTTGTAGTGCTTATAGGTATGGGTTCTCTTGTTGTTGCTGTAAAATTTATAGCTCCTGTACTGGGGTTTGAATTTATGTCCTCTACCGATAAAGGTTTAATCACAATTAAGATGGAACTTCCATCGGATTCAAATGTAAATGAAACAGATAGATTTATAAAAGAAATAGAGAATAGGATAAATAATAAAAAGGATTTCCCGGAAGTAATTTCTATCTTTACCGCAGTTGGAACAGAAAGCGGAATGTCTGAAGGAGACCAGGGACATCAAAACGCAACAATTACTATTGATGTGGGAGAAAAAACTATAAGGAAAAGAGGCACGAAAGATATAGGAAAATTGTTGAATAATAAACTTCTGGATATACCCTATAGAATTATAATAAGTTACCCTGCTTCCGTAAGTGAAGCGGGAACAGAAGCACCTGTTCAGGTGGAAATTGTAGGAAACAAATTCCAGAGGGATAAAATGATTGAACTGTCAGAAAAGGTAAAACATATTGTAGAAACTACAAAAGGTGCTGTTTCTGTTGCTACAAGCTGGAAACAGGGTAAACCTGAAACAAGGGTTATTATGGACATAATGAAAATGTCTTCCTATGGAATCTCTGTAGAAACTATTGGAAGTATATTGAGAACAAGTATAGAAGGAAATACTGATATTAAATACAGAGAATTCGGAGAAGAATATGATATAAGAGTGAGGCTTAAAGAAAAAGACAGAAAAGAGCCCTCTCAGGTTGAAGATATTTATCTCGGTCAGATAGATGATAAACCTGTATGCATAAAAGACATTGGAACAATTAAAACCATGCCTGCACCGAATAAGATTGAACATTCAAACAAACAGAGAAAGATTGTTATAAGTGCAGAACTTGCAAAAGGCTATCCTCTGGGGAATGTAATGCAGGCTATTGAAACACGATTTGCGAAGGAACTTACTATTCCTGCCGGTATAACAGTTCAATTTGGCGGCGAAGGAAAGGATATGACAGAGTCTTTTCAATATATGGCAGAAGCTCTCCTGCTTGCTATAATGCTTGTTTATATGGTTATGGCAGCACTTTTTGAGAGTTATTTAAATCCATTTATCATAATGTTTGCCATTCCTCAGGCCATGGTAGGAGGTCTTCTGGCACTTTATATTACAGGGAAAACACTTAATATTATGTCTATGATCGGTATTATTATGCTTGTAGGACTTGTAGGTAAAAATGCCATACTTCTTATTGATTATACTAATACCCTGAGGGAAAGAGGTATGAAGAGGGATGAAGCTATAAAAGAAGCAGGACCTACAAGATTAAGACCTATTCTTATGACTACCATAGCCATGATTTTCGGTATGCTTCCTACCGCACTCGGTCTCGGTTCCGGTTCTGAGATGCGCGGCCCCATGTCCATTGCACTAATAGGGGGACTCCTTCTCTCTACCATGCTTACATTACTTGTCATACCGGTTCTTTACGCCCAGTTTGACGACCTTATGAATTTCCTTGGGAGAGTAAAGAAAGGTCAATAGAAAATCACTATTTCCCTGATAAAGAACGGTAGAAGTCACTTATGGCATGGCCTGTATTTTCAGGCTCATCTTCCGGCAAAAAATGTTTTCCCTTCCCAGTATATTTTACCTGAAGAGGGCAATCTTATTTTTTCTTTTCAGATCTCTTTTTTAATATTACTGTTATCAGATGAATTATACCGGTATATTTAAGTTCAGGGTCTACATATTGATGCAAAACATAAAAAAGAAAATAATAAAATCTCGCCGATGACCATGCAAGTAAAAGACATAAGAGAAAAACAGAAATTTTATGAGTTTCTATTATAATCAAAGAGATTGACAGCACAACTATCAAGAAAAACAAAAATCCTTTCAGGACGATTAATCTCTTTGATTTCAGTTCTCCCATAAAAACCCCCTTTATATTTTATTAAGAGACTGTAAAGAAATAATCTCTTCAATTTAGATCGGAAGAGCACACGTCTGAACTCCAGTCACGAGTGGATAT